>JAZFSB010000187.1:0-2294 GCA_036445935.1 Alphaproteobacteria bacterium
TGGCTGGCGATCACCAGCCTTGCGCCGGCGAAGCGACGCGGCGTGGTCATGATCACCGTGTATTCCACTTGTATGGAATTGCACCGGTGCGAGCTAACCGAAACATGGTCAGTCGCCGGCGACCGCGTCTTTTTGCAGCGCGGTCAGATGGGCGACGCCTTGCATCGCGAGGTCCAGCAGCGCGTCCAGTTGGGCGCGCGAAAAAGGCTCCGTCTCGGCGGTGCCCTGCACCTCGACGATGCCGCCCGCCCCGGTGAGCACGAAATTGGCATCCGCCTGGGCCGATGAGTCCTCCGGATAGTCGAGATCGAGCACCGCTACGCCTTCGTAGAGGCCGCAGGAAACCGCCGCCACCGAATCCGACATCGGCACCGCCTCCAGCTTGCCGTCGGCCACCAGCCCGTCGAAGGCCAGCCTGAGCGCTACCCAGCCGCCGGTGATCGCCGCCGTCCTTGTGCCGCCATCGGCCTGGAGCACGTCGCAATCGATGCGGATCTGGCGCTCGCCCATGGTGGAAAGATGGGTGACGGCGCGCAGCGAGCGGCCGATCAGCCGCTGGATTTCCTGGGTCCGGCCGCTCTGCTTGCCGCGCGCGGCCTCGCGTCCGGTCCGCGTGTGGGTGGCGCGCGGCAGCATGCCGTATTCCGCCGTGACCCAGCCGGAGCCGGAATTGCGCAAAAACGGCGGCACGCGTTCCTCGACCGATGCCGTGCACAGCACATGGGTATTGCCGAACCGGACCAGACAGGATCCTTCGGCGTAGGGGTTGAAGCCGGGCTCCAGCCGCACGTCGCGCATTTGGTCGGGCTGGCGTCCCGATGGCCGCGTGCTCATGTCGATTTCTCCCTTGTCACTGGCTCTGTACCGGGATGGCGGCCGGCAAGCTATCCCTCCCGCGCGCTTCCGTCCAGCAAATCGCGTGGCCACAGGAACGTTGACTTGATTGGCGCGCTCACTACATTCCAAGGCGCATCGGGATACGAGCCATGAAAACCGCGCCTCAGGGCATTATCAGCGAGCTCAACGAGCGCTCGCGGGCAATTTTCAGCCAAATCGTCAATTCCTATTTGGAAACCGGCGAACCCACGGGCTCGCGTACATTGTCGCGCCGCATCGATACGCCGCTGTCGCCGGCGTCGATCCGCAACGTGATGGCCGATCTCGAGGATATGGGGCTGCTTTACGCACCGCACACCTCGGCCGGGCGGATGCCGACCGAGCTGGGTTTGCGCATGTTCGTCGACGGGCTGCTTGAGATCGGCGGGCTGACGGAAGAAGAGCGCCTGGCCATCGAAAGCCAGTGCATGGCCGCCGGCCGGTCGCCGGTCGAAACCCTGTCGGAAGCGACCAGCGCGCTGTCCGGTCTTGCGCATTGCGCCGGGCTGGTGGTGGCGCCGCAATTCGACCGGGCGCTCAAGCATATCGAATTCGTCAGCATCGGCGACGGCCGCGCGCTGGTCGTGCTGGTCGCCCAGGACGGCTCGGTGGAAAACCGGCTGATCGAAATGCCGCCGGGCACGCCGCCATCTGCGCTGACCCAGGCCGCGAACTACATGAACGCGCAGCTCGCCGGGCGCACGCTGGACGAAGCGCGCGCGCTGATCCGCCGCGAGATCGAAGAGCACCGCACCCAGATCGACGCGCTGACCAGCCAGCTTGTCGAGGCCGGGCTCGCCACCTGGGCCGATGACGGCAATGCCGGCTCGCTGATCATCAGGGGCCATGCAAGGCTGCTCGACGATGTTAGCGCGCTGGCCGACCTGGAACGGGTGCGCACGCTGTTCGACGCGCTCGACGCGCGCGACTTGCTGGGCCGGCTGATTGAACTGACCAGCGGCGCAGAGGGGGTGCAGATCTTTATCGGCGCGGACAACCAGCTTTTCAACATGGCGGGCTGCGCCGCCGTAACCGCGCCGTTTATCGATGGCACCGGAAAAATCGTCGGCGCCATCGGGGTGATCGGCCCAACCCGCATCAACTATGCCCGCATCATTCCGATTGTCGATTACACCGCCAAGGTGGTCGGCAGGCTGATCGGCTGACACAGAGGACCCATGACAGAAGCCAACGACAAGCCCGAAGAAAAAATCCAGGAAGCCGCCGACGCGCCTGCTGATGCGCCGGAGGACGACGCTGAACAGGAATCTGCCTGGGCGCATGACGACGCCGATACCGATTCCGATTCCGTTCTCGATTTGGATCCGGCCGAAGCCGCGGCTGATGCCGCGGTGCTGGAATTGGCCGAACTGCGCGACAAGTTGCTGCGCTCGCTGGCTGAAAACGAGAATCTGTTG
>JAZFSB010000188.1:0-3067 GCA_036445935.1 Alphaproteobacteria bacterium
TCGCCGAGGTCCTCGACCGGCTCTCCGTCGAGATCGAATTCGCGGATGTCCTCAAGGCCCACCAGCTCGGGCGCGCGCGAGCGCGACAACAGGAAGCGGTCCGCATTGTCCGGATGACGCAGGCTGACATGGCCAAACGCGTCCACCACCCCCTCATGCGCGAGGATATGGTTGGCGGTGACCAGATCGGCCCGGCATTGCGCAAGATCGCTCATCAGGCTCCCCCGCCCGGCACCGGATGGATCGGCGTCGGAATCGGCGTGGTTTGCAGCACAGGCTGGCCGTCTTCGCCGGTCACGTCCACCCAGCGTAGCCAGTTTTCATCATCGCGCGCGTCGAAATCCTCACGGAAATGGCTGAGCCGGGATTCGGTGCGCAATTGCGAGGCGCGCAGAATGATATCGGCGGCCAGCAGCATCGCCTCGGTTTCCTTGAGCCGCACCAGCTCATGAGTGTGCGGCGCGGCCAGATCACCGAACGATGCCCGGATATCGGCCAGACGCGCGGTCGCCGCTTCCAGCCGGTCGGCGTGTTTCCAGACCGAAACGTCATAGGCGAACATGAGTTCCTGCAAACCGGTCAGCAGCCGGTCGGTCTCGGCGGATGCCGCCTTGTTCAGCCGTTCGCTGGCCTCGACGGCGAGCGCCGCCACCTCGGCGCTATCGAGCTCGGCGGTCGGCAGGCTGTCGAGGTCCTCGATGGCGCTTTCGCCCGCGATCCAACCGGTGCCGATGCACATGCCGATATGGAACCCCGCGAAATGGTTGGCGCAGCCGGCCTGGGCCAGCCCGGCGGCCAGCAGGCCGGGCACGTCGGAACGGCAATTCGCGTCGGTGCGGATCGCCATCTTGGTCATCTGGTTGAGCGGGTAATAGGGCACCCGGCCGAACATGTCGGTGCGCGCCTCCTCGCTCAACTTGGTGTAGAAATGCTCCATCCATTTGACGTTGCTGTGAATGAAGAATTCGCGCTTTTCCAGCGGTATGCCGGACATGTCGAGATAGACCGGCGCGCGGCCCGCCTGATGCTCCATCGCCATGGCGCGGGCGATCACCGGCACGTCGGCGCGGTCGCCGCGTTCCGGGTCGTAGCGCTTCATGAACTGCTCGCCGGCCTCATTAACAAAGCGCGCGCCATCCTGGATGGCGAACGCGATACCCTCGAAATAATGCCGGGGCGTCGACGGCCGCGTGTAGCTGAATTCGGCGTTGCGCAGCACCGCGCCGGCCTTCCAGGCAAGCAGCGTGCCGGTCCCGGTGATGTCGCGCACGAAGCCGGAACGAAACGTGATGGCGTTGGTCGCCATGATCGTGGTCCGCGCCCGGATGACGTGGAATTCACCGGTGCGGCTGTGCACGCCAACGGCGCCGATAACGCGGTCGCCACCGCCCTTCATCAGCCCGGTGATGAAAATGCGATCGACAAGCTGCACCCCTTCGTCGCGCAGGCCCTGCGCCAGCCGGATGCAGAATTCCAGCCCGCCGCCGTCGGGATACATCACCCGCGTATGGTCGAGCCCGCGGGTGGGGCGGCGCACATAGCGCCCGTCCCCGTCCTTCTGGAAATTGAGCCCGACGCTTTCCTGATCCCTGAGCCGGTCCCACGAGGTTTCCAGCACACGGTGAATCAAGGGCTGATCGGCGACCCAGTCATTGCCGGCGATGATCTCGTTGGTGACGGCGGCCAGATCGTCGTCAGGCTCGACCACCACCGTCCAGGCATTGGAAAAGGCGGTGTGGCCGGTATGGCCGACGGTCCAGGCATCGACGATGGCGACCCGGGTGCCGGGCGGAGCGTTGCGCTTCGCGCTGAGCGCCGCCAGCATGCCACCGCCGCCCGCGCCGATAACCAGAATATCGGTGTCGATCAGCGTGCCGTGACTTTCGAACATGGCTACCGCTTACCAGGCCAGCGGTCGGTTCTTGACGCTGGGATGCACGTCGACGATACGCTCGGGGCAGAATATTTCGCAGTTGTAGCAGGTGACGCAGTGCTCGCGGAACCGGATCACCGGCAACCAGCGCTGCTCGGCGACGCCCGGCACAAGCGTCCCGCCCTGCACCGGCTCCATATGGATCACATCGGCCGGACACACCGCGTCGCAATTGCCGCAGCCGGTGCATTTTTCCAGCTCGATAGCTTCGATCATCGGCCCGGCGCCCTACGGCTCCTGCAGGATCTTCGGCTTGTGCCCGAAGCCGAGCCGCCAGATCGAATAGGCCGTCAGCACCAGGAAGAAGATAGCGATCGGCCGGCTAAGCAGGTCGCCCGGCGTATCGCCGAACAGCACCAATGTCTGGCGCAGCGCGTCCTCGAACAACGGCCCCAGGATAAAGGCGATGATGAAGGCGACGAGCGAGAAATCCAGCTTGCGCATAATGTAGCCGAGGATCGCGAAACCGACCATGAGCCCGACCGCGAACATGCTTTGGGTGATCAGATAGGCGCCCGAGAAGCACAGCAGCACGATCACCGGGTGGATGTACTGGTTGGGCAGGCCGAGAATCCAGGCGAACATGCGCAACCCGGCCTGACCGATGAACAGGTTGAAGAAATTCGCCACCAACATGGCGCCGAACAGCCCGTACAGCACGGCCCCGTGCTGCTCGAAAATCAGCGGCCCCGGCGTCAGCCCGTGAATGATCAGCGCGCTGATCAAAATGGCGGCCGACAGGTTACCCGGAATGCCGAGCGCCAGCGTCGGGATCAGGTTGGCGCCCACCGTGGCGCTGTTGGCGGATTCCGCCCCGGCAATGCCGTTCAGCGCGCCCTTGCCGAATTCTTCCGGGTTCTTGGACGCCCGCTTGGCCGCGCCATAGCCGAGGAAACCCGCCAGCGTCGAGCCGAGCCCGGGAATCGCGCCGATCACGGTGCCGATCAAGGCCGAGCGCATCATGGTCTTGAAGCTGCCATTGAATTCGGCCAAGGTGACGATGCGGTCCTCGCGCGGGGTGGTCTTGTCGAACGCTTTGACCCCTTCAGCCCTACCATCGGCGCGGTCGCGCATGCGTTCTTCGATCTGGATCATGATTTCCGACAGCGCCAGCATGCCGATCACCATGGCCAG
>JAZFSB010000189.1:0-3150 GCA_036445935.1 Alphaproteobacteria bacterium
AGCTGCCGGCCGACCAGGTGCGCTACATCATCGCCGACAGCGGCGCCAAGGTGGTGTTCTGCGACACCGAATTCCGGTCGCTCTGCGCCGACGACACGGTGACGGTCGGCTTCGGGCCAGAATACGACGCCTATGTCGATTTCGGCCCGTTCGACTCCTTCGTTCCCGGTCCGGACGACATCGCCGAGCAGCCCTACACGTCGGGTTCCACGGGACGCCCAAAGGGGGTGCTGCTGGGCCATCACGGCCAGTGCTGGATGATTTCGCGGCTGGTCGAAAGCCGCATTATGTCGGCCGCCGACCGGGGCGTGATTTCGGCCCCGCTTTATCACAAGAACGCGCTGCTGGCCGTCAAGTCGGCGTTGGCGCCGGGCGGCAGCGTGGTGCTGCTGCCGCGCTACGACGCCCGGCACTATATCGACTGCATCGAACGCTACCGGCTGACCATGCTGACCGGTGTGCCGACCATGTATGCGCTGATGCTGCAGCAGTCCGACCTGCTGGCCGGGATCGACCGAAGCTCGGTGCGCGCCATGAGCATGGGGTCTGCGCCGGCATCAGAAGTGCTGCTCGACGATCTGCAGGCGATGTTTCCCCAGGCCCGCATCAACCTCAATTACGGCATTACCGAGGGCGGGCCGGTGCTGTTTTCCTGGGAACATCCGGACGGCACCCCGAGGCCGCGCCATTCGGTCGGCTATCCATTGCCCGACGTCGAAATCCGCCTTGTCGGCGGCGATGACGACAGTCAGGGCGTGCTGCATACGCGCAACCCCGGCGTGATGGCGGGCTATCACAACCTGCCCGAGGAAACCGCTAAGTCGCTGCGGGACGGATGGCTCGACACCGGCGATATTCTGCGGTGTGACGGCGAAGGGTGGTATTATTTTATCGGCCGCGCCGACGATATGTTCGTGACCGCCGGAGAGAACATCTATCCGATCCATGTCGAGACCATGCTGGAACGCCATCCCGAAATTTTGCAAGCCGTTGTGGTGCCCGCGCCCAACGCGCTCAAGGCGCATGTGCCGTTCGCCTTTCTGGTCAAGCGCGCGGGCAGCGATCTCGACGAGCAAACGGTCAAGAAACACGCGATTGAGAACGGTCCGGCCTTCGCTCATCCCCGCCGTGTGTTCTTTCTTGATGCGCTGCCGCTGGCCGGCACCAACAAGATCGACCGCAAGCGTCTGGTCGAGTTGGCGGCGGAAGCCGCGCATGCCGACGGCACGGCATAACCGGCCGACGATGGCTCGCGCGTTCGCGCCGCTGTTTTTCTTAGCTGTCGCATTTGGCGGCACGATTTTGTCGGCCCACGCCGATCCCGCCCTCCCGAACGCGGCCTATGCGCGGATCAACGCTCTGCGCGCCGGACATGGGCTAGGGCCGGTAACACCCGACCGCCGCCTGATCGCCGCCGCCAGCCGCCATGCGCACGACATGGCCGGCAACGATTTCATGGGACATGTCGGCTCGGACGGCTCGCGCACCGGTAGCCGCGCGGACGCGGCCGGCTATGGCTGGCGGCTGATCGCGGAAAATGTCGCGGCCGGGCCGGACGATGCGCTCGTTGTTATTTCACTGTGGATGCGAAGCCCGGGCCACCGGAACAATCTGTTGACCAGGGGCGCCGTGCATGCCGGCTTCGTCCATGTCGCGCGTGATGGCGCCAGCTACCGCAATTACTGGGTCCTGGTGCTGGCGGCCCCGCTTTAGAACTCCTTGCCGATTTTTCTGTCAACCGACATCGAGCCCGCGCCCTTGATCAGGATGACCAGGCAGACGACGCCCCAGCTAAGTGAAACCTCGGTCCCGCCCTTGGTCCAGAACCAGCCGATTTCCGAATTGACCAAGAGGGCCGATATGCACATGAAAGCAACGAACTGAACGGCGAAAAAGCGGGTCAGCAAACCGATCACCAGCGCAATTCCACCGAAGAACTCAAGGCAGCCGATATAGTATACCCAGCCCGCGCTACCGAACGTCGGTCCGAGAAACTTTGTGAAAAATCCAACATATCCTTGCATCGGGAATGCGCCGAATACACCGAACAGCTTTTGCATGCCATGCGGTATGAACATCAGCCCCATCATCGCCCGCAGGAGCGGGTACATGTAGGGCAGTAGTTTTTCGTAAATGCCTCCGAGCGATGGGACGAAAAGCGGAATTTTTTCTTCGTTCGACGCCATTTTGACCTCCACTGTTTTAACGCCTGGACAGAAACGTCAACACAGTGCGCGAGGCTATCAGGTTTCGATAACCAATTGGGGAATCGCTCGGGGCTCAGTCGCGCATCAGGCTTTCGATATAAGCGGGGACGCCGAAGCTGGCCGCGTGCGCGGCTGGGCTGTAATACCGCCCGGTGAGCCCCAGCGCTTTGACGCGGCGTTCGATCTCGGCGGGTTTGGTCGCGCGGGGCGCGGCGCTGTGACAGCCCCAGCCCAGCGTCATGAAGCCCGCGCCATAGGTTGGCACCTGGGTAATGAACAGGGTGGCGTCGGCGAATAGCGCTTTCATGCGGCGGAAGGTGGCGGCGGCTTCGTCCTCCTGCATGAAGGTGACGCCGCTCTGGGTCACGAGGATGCCGCTTTCGGTCAGGCAGCGTGCGCAATCGGCATAAAACTGTTCGGTGAACAGTACTTCACCCGGTCCGATCGGATCGGTCGAATCCACGATGATCACATCGAACCGGTCGTCTGTTTCGGCGGTTTCGGCGACGAACTTGATGCCGTCCATGAAGCGCAGATTGGCCCTTGGATCATCGAATGCACCGTCACTAAGCGAGGGCAGATATTCGCGGCACAGTTTTACCACCGTGTCGTCGAGCTCGATCATGGTAACGCGGTCCACGGGGTGCTTCAGCGCCTCGCGCAGCACCCCGCCGTCACCGCCACCGATGATCAGCACCCGTCGCGCCGCCACCGATGAACAGCACCCGTCGCGCCGCGCCATGCGCCACGATGGGGACGTGGGTGATCATCTCGTGATAGCAGAACTCGTCCTTTTCGGTGAGCTGGATGATTCCATCGAGCGCCATCACCCGGCCGAAGCGCGGGTTGGTGAACACGATGATGTCCTGAAATTCGGTTCGTCCTTCGTAAAGAACGTCTGTGACCTGAAGCGATTGCCGGAAGTCGGAATACAGCTTCTCGC
>JAZFSB010000190.1:0-2575 GCA_036445935.1 Alphaproteobacteria bacterium
TCTGGCGCCGGATATTGAGTCTCAGCAGCGTCGGCACCGCCAGGCAGACCGAGGAATAAGTGCCGATGACCACGCCCCAGATCATGGCGAAGCTGAAATCGCGGATCACCTGGCCGCCGAACAGGAACAGCGCCAGGAGTGCGAGCAGCGTGGTCACGCTGGTCATCACGGTGCGCGACAGGGTCTCGTTGATGGCCTGGTTGAACAGGTCGGGCAGCGGCAGCTTCTTGTATTTGCGCAGATTCTCGCGCACCCGGTCGAAGACCACCACCGTGTCGTTGATGGAGTAGCCGGCAATGGTCAGGATCGCCGCCAGGGTCGACAGGTTGAACTCCATCTGCAGCACCGAGAACAGCCCGATGGTCAGAATCACGTCGTGGCTCAGGGCCGCGACCGCGGCGACGCTGAACTGCCACTCGAAGCGGAACCAGATGTAGATCAGCATCGCGGCGATGGCGAGAAACACGGCGATCGCCCCGTCGCGGCGCAATTCGCCCCCGACCTTGGGGCCCACGAACTCGGTGCGCCGGTACTCGACGCCGGGGCCGAGCGCCGCCTTGATCGCCTCGATAGCGCGGGCCTGCGCCTTCTCGTCGCCCGCCTGCTTCTGCACCCGGATCAGCAGGTCGGTCGGCGTGCCGAATTCCTGCAGCGTCACCTCGCCGAGGTTGAGCTTGCCCAGATCGCCGCGCATGGCCGAGAGGTTGGCCGGCCCGCTGGTCCGCACCTCGAGCATGATGCCACCCTGGAAATCGATGCCGAAGTTGAGGCCGCGGGCCACATAGGAGCCGATGGCGACCACGATCAGGGCGGCCGAAAGGATCAAAAACAGACGGCGGCGGCTGATGAAATCGATCTTGGTGCCGGGGCGGATCAGGCTGAGGCGCATTGTCTCCTCCTCACACCGTCAACGTCTTGGGCCGGGTCCGCCGCAGCCACAGGATGACGATCAGCCTTGTGACCATGATCGCCGTGAACATCGAGGTGGCAATGCCGATCGAAAGCGTCACCGCGAAGCCGCGAATCGCCCCCGAGCCGAACATGAACAGCAACAGCGCGGCGATAAAGGTGGTGATGTTGGAATCGATGATCGTCGTCAGCGCCCGGCGATAACCGGAATCGACGGCGCTGATCGGCGTGCGCCCGGCGCGCAGCTCCTCGCGGATGCGCTCGAAGATCAGCACGTTGGCGTCGACCGCCATGCCGATGGTCAGCACGATGCCGGCGATGCCGGGCAGCGTCAGCGTCGCCTGCAGCGCCGAAAGCGCCCCGGCCAGGAGCCCGAGATTGACCAGCAACGCCACGTCGGCCATGGCCCCGAAGCGGCCGTAGGAGACCACCATGAAGACGATCACGAAGATCAGCCCGAGCACGCTGGCGAGCTTGCCGGCGGTGACCGAATCGGCGCCCAGGCCGGGCCCCACCGTGCGTTCCTCGAGCACCGTGAGCGGCGCCGGCAGCGCACCCGCGCGTAGCAGCAGCGCCAACTCCTGCGCGCTTTGCACCGTAAAGCTGCCCGATATGATGGCGTTCCCGCCGGGGATGGGTTCGTTGATCACCGGCGCGCTGATTACCTTGTCGTCGAGGACGATAGCGAAACGCCTTTTCACGTTGGCACGGGTGGCTTGCCCAAACCGCCGCCCGCCCACGGTATCGAAACGGATCGAGACCACCGGCTGGCCGTCCTGGAAAGTCGGTTGCGCGTCGACCAGGTTCTCGCCGCTGACCATGATCCGCTTGCGGATCAATATTTTCTCGCCGGTCCGGCCCGGGTCGGCGAACTCCAGCCAGCGCGAGCCGGGAGGCGCCCGATCGCGCGGCCCGGCCATGCCCTTCTCGTCGACCAGCCTGAAATTCATCTTCGCGGTCTTGCCGAGCAGCCGTTTGAGCCGTTCGGGGTCCTCCAATCCGGGGACTTGCACGATAATGCGGTCACTGCCCTGGCGCTGGATGGTGGCCTCGACCGTGCCGAGCTCGTCGATACGCCGGCGCACCACCTCGATCGACTGCTCGACCGCGGCGCCGCGGCGCTGGGTGAGCGCCTGTTCGGTGAGCGACAGACGGAAACGGCCATTGCTCGCGTCGAGCGTCATGCCCGACGACTGGCCGCCGAACAGGTTGCCGCCGCTGGCGTTGCCGATCACCGTGCGCATGAGGTCGCGGGCCTGGCTTTCCTTGGCCGGATCGCGCAGGCGGAAGACCACCGAGTCGCCCTGAACGTTCAGGTCGAGGAATCGAATTCGCGCCTTGCGCAATTCCACCCGCACCGAATCGGCCACCGATTCGAGGTGCTCCTTGATAACCACGCGGACCTCGACCTCGAGCAGCAGGTGCGAGCCGCCCTGCAGGTCGAGCCCCAGACTGATCTGTTTGTGCGGCAGCCAGTCGGGCAGCGCCTCGGACGCGGTGCGGGAGACCAGGTTCGGCGCCGCGAAGGCCAAGCCGAAAACGCAGACCAAAACGATCAGAACGATCTGCCAGCGTGCGATATGGACCATGCCGGTGGAACCGCTCGGTAAACCTTAAGACCCCGTGAGGCGCGACAGGAGGCTCTTGGGTTTATTGTCCTGATTTC
>JAZFSB010000191.1:0-12923 GCA_036445935.1 Alphaproteobacteria bacterium
AGGGTGTGCGGCAGTCGGTTGGAATGGACTGGGACCCCCGGACCAACGAACTTTGGTTTACCGATAACGGAAGGGACCAATACCGGGCGGCTGAACGAGGAGATGTTCCACGCCGTCTTCGAAGACGTGCGCCGACTGCTCGACTCGGGAAACAGCTCCTAGAGCCTGATTCAGCTGTATTGAGCCGCCTTCGGGCGGGGGATTTCCTCGCCGCTCAGCGTCTCTTTCTCCAGCAGCATGGCGGCGCCCTGTTCCAGCGTGGCGCGTTCCGACGTCAACACGGATTTCGCGGTCTCATAGGCCTTGTCGACCAGATCACGCACCGCGCAGTCGATCTCGCGCGCGGTCTCCTCGCTGTAGTCATGCGGCTGCCAGCCGGGCATTGCGGCCTCGCCCAGGAAGGCCTGGCGCTGTGGCTCGTAGGTGACGTTGCCAAGCCCCATGCCGAAGCGCGTGACCATGTCGCGCGCGATGCCGGTCGCCTTGTCGAGATCGTCGGCGGCCCCCGTCGAGACCTCGCTAAAGATGATGTCCTCGGCGACGCGCCCACCGAGCAGCACCGCGATGCGGTTCTCAAGCTCGGAGCGGGTAATCAGGAAGCGGTCTTCGGTCGGGCGCTGGATGGTGTAGCCAAGCGCCCCGGTGCCGCGCGGAATGATCGAAATCTTGTGCACCGGGTCGGCGCCGGGCAGCGACATCGCGACCAGCGCGTGGCCCATCTCGTGATGCGCGACGACACTGCGCTCATGCGGGTTCAGCACCCGGCTGCGCTTTTCCAAACCGGCAACGACGCGCTCCACCGCCTGGGTGAAATCCTCCATGCTGACTGACTCGCCATCGCGCCGGGTGGCGATGATCGCGGCCTCGTTGACCAGATTGGCAAGATCGGCGCCGGTGAATCCCGGCGTCAGCCCGGCGATCGCCCCGGCATCGATATCATCGCCCAGCGTCACCTTGTCGAGATGGACCTTGAGAATGGCGATGCGCCCCGGCCTGTCGGGCCGATCGACCAGCACCTGACGGTCGAAACGCCCGGCGCGCAGCAAAGCGGGGTCGAGGATTTCCGGCCGGTTGGTCGCCGCCAGCAGCACCACGCCCTCGCGCGGGTCGAACCCGTCAAGCTCGGCGAGAAGCTGGTTGAGCGTCTGTTCCTTCTCGTCATGGCCGCCGAACCCGCCGATGGTGCGCGCCTTGCCCAGCGCGTCGAGCTCGTCAATGAAAATGATGCAGGGCTTGTGCTGGCGCGCCTGTTCGAACAGGTCCCGCACCCGGGCCGCGCCAAGACCGACGAACATTTCGACGAATTCGGAGCCGCTGATCGAATAGAACGGCACCGCCGCCTCGCCCGCCACCGCCCGCGCCAGCAGCGTCTTGCCGGTGCCGGGCGGGCCGACCAGCAGGATGCCCTTGGGAATGCGCGCGCCCAGCCGGCCGTGAGTGTCCGGATCCTTCAGGAAATCGACGATCTCGCGCAGTTCGGCCTTGGCCTCATCGACCCCGGCCACATCGTCGAACGTCACCTTGGTGTCGGTTTCGACATAGACCTTCGCCTTGCTCTTGCCGACCTGCATCATGCCGCCGAGCCCCTGGCGTTCCGCAACCTTGCGGATGACGAACATCCAGATGCCGAAGAACAGCAGCACCGGCAGGAACCACGACAGCAGGTCGCGCAGCAGCGTGCTCTCGATGGTGCCGGCGAAGCGCACGCCATGCTTGGCCAGATCCTCGGCCAGATCTAGGTCGACGCGGGTGGTGACGAACTGACGGCCGATGTTGGGCGCCGCCACCCGCAGCGTGCCCCTGATCTGATTCAAGCCGATCCGGACTTCCTCGATCTTGCCTTCGACAAGAAGGGTCTGGAACTGGCTGTAGGGGATCGGCCGGTAGCTCTGACGTTCGCCCCACCAGCTTTGAAAAGTCAGCAGCACCAGCATGGTGACCATGAAATAGAGCAGATTGATCTGCGATTTTTTGTTCATGATCAGCGACCCTTGGTATTAGCCCCGCGCCCGCATGATACGCTGTTTGTCTCGTTCCCAATCACGCTTCTTGTTGGCTTCACGCTTTTCGTATTGGCGCTTGCCCTTGGCGATACCAATTTCAAGTTTGGCCATGCCGCGCTTGTTGAAATAGAGCTTGAGCGGCACCAGTGTCATCCCCTGGCGCTGGATCGCGCCCAGCATCCGGCCGATCTCGCGCCGGTGCAGCAGCAGCTTGCGCGGCCGTCTTGGTTCGTGGTTGAACGGGCCGGCCTGCTTGTATTCGGGAATATAGGAATTCACCAGGTAGATCTCGCCGTCCTTCTCGGTGGCGTAGGATTCCTGAATATTGGCGCGCCCGGCGCGCAACGACTTCACCTCGCTGCCGGTCAGCACGATACCGGCCTCGAAAGTGTCCTCAATGGTGTAGTCGTGCCGCGCCTTGCGGTTCTGCGCGGCTATGCGGACGGCATCGACATCTGGCGCAGCCATGACGGGCTCAGTTCAGCAAACCGGCCGACCTCATCGCCGTCTCTACCGTCTTCTTGCTGGCATCCGATATTTCGCACAGTGGAAGGCGGGTGTCGGGAGCGCATTTGCCGAGCAGGCTGGCGGCGTACTTGACGGGGCCGGGGCTGGATTCGCAGAACAGCCCGACATGCAGCGGCATCAGGCGTTCGTTCAGCGCCTGGGCGCCGCCGACGTCGCCATCACGCCAGGCCTTGTGGAAATCGGCCATCTGCTTGGGGGCGATGTTGGCGGTAACCGAGATGCAGCCTTCGCCGCCCTGGGCGAGAAAGCCGATCTGGGTGCCATCCTCGCCGGAAAGCTGGACGAAATCATCCCCGCAGGCGAGCTTCTGACGGGTGGCGCGCGCGACGTCGTTGGTGGCGTCCTTGACGCCGACGATGTTGGGCAGGCTGGACAGCCGCGCCATGGTTTCGACCGACATATCGATCACGCTGCGGCCGGGAATGTTGTAAATGATGATCGGGAGATCAACCGCGTCGTTCAGCGCCTTGTAATGGTGATACAGCCCTTCCTGGGTCGGCTTGTTGTAATAGGGCGTCACCACCAGGGCGGCATCGGCGCCGGCCTGCTTGGCGTGGCGGGTCAGCTCAATCGCCTCTTCCGTCGAATTGGAACCTGTGCCCGCGATTACCGGCACGCGGCCCTTGGCGATGCCGATGCAGATTTCGACCACCTGCTTGTGCTCGTCATGGCTGAGGGTCGGCGATTCCCCCGTGGTTCCGCAGGGAACCAGCGCGTTGGTGCCCTGTTCGATCTGCCAATCGACGAACTGCTCATATGACGCGCCATCGATTGCGCCATCGCGAAACGGCGTTATCAGCGCGCAAATCGACCCATGAAACATGGTGAAACGGCCTTTTTTCCGTAAATTTTAACCAAATTGGCCACATCCTAGCCAATGAAAGAGAGTAAACCGCGCCGGATGGCCGGGCAAGTCCCGTGCGATGGCCGCGGCGTCGAAACCAAGGTGGCGCTTGTGAATGGAAAGCAGCGCCCCTACCATAAGCCAAGGTTGTGGAGAACATGACAGGCATCGCCCCCACGTTGTCCCGCGTACACTTGGCGCGCACCGCCGTGCCAAAGCTGGCGCTTGTCCTGCTTATCGCGGTGATGGCCGGTGGCGAACCGGCCGCCGCCGCGAGCCTACTGTCGGGCGGCGACCGCACGCGCTACAAACAGGCCTTCAAAGCCGCCGCAAAAGGCTACTGGAGACAGGCCCGCCGTATCGCGCGTCGCGGCAAGGACTCCCTGCCCCGCAAGATTTTGACCTGGCGGGCGATGACCCAGCGCGATGCCCATTTCGACTTCGCCGATGTCACGCGCTTCATCGCCGCCAACCCGGACTGGCCGTACCAGCGCACGCTAAGGCGGAACGCCGAACGGGCGATTAGCGAAACCACCAAGCCCGAAGCCATTCTCGCCTTTTTCGCCGGGCGCGAGCCCCGCACCGCGGACGGCATGATCGCGTTCGGCGAGACGCTGATCGAGACAGACCGGACCGAAGATGGTGAAAAGTGGCTGCGTCGCGCCTGGCGCGAAGGCCGCTTTTCCAGGCGCAATGAATCGCGCTTCCTCAGGCGCTACCGCAAGCTGTTCAACAAACAGGATCACTGGGCGCGGCTTGACGGGCTGTTGTGGAACGGGCGCTTCCGGGAAGCAAGGCGGATGCTGCGCCGTGTGTCCCCGGCCCACAAGGCGCTCGCCATCGCGCGCCTGCGGCTACGCCGTTTTCGCGGTGGCGTGGACGGCGCCATCAATCGCGTGCCCGACGGCTTACGCAACCACCCCGGGCTGCTTTACGAACGAATGCGCTGGCGCCGCCGCAAGGGACGCGACCAGGGAGCGCTGGACATCCTGCAGGCCGCGCCGGCTGAACTCGGCCGTCCCGACCTGTGGGCGCGCGAGCGTATGATCGTGGCACGGCGGTTGCTGGCCGACGGGCGGATCACCGATGCCTACCGGATCACGCGCGACCATCGCGTTCCACCCGAAAAGCGCGCCAGTTTTGCCGAAATCGAATGGCTCGCCGGCTGGATCGCGCTGCGCTGGCTGAACGAAGCCGATGAGGCGCTGGAGCGGTTCGAGCGGGTACATGACGTGGTGCGCTACCCGGTCAGCAAGGCGCGCGCCGCCTATTGGGCGGGCCGCGCGGCGCAAGCAATGGGACGCCATGAAAAATCCAAGCAATGGTTCCTGCGCGCCGCCGCGCATGGCGCTACCTATCACGGACAACTGGCGCAAGCGTCCGACCGGAAGCCACCGCCCGCCAAATCCATCCTTGCGCCGACCCAGGCCGAGCTCAAGAAATTCAATGCCCACGAGCTGGTCCGCGCCGTGCATATGCTGAACCAACTTGGCCAAACCCGCTGGATACGTCCCTTCATTCGCCGACTTGGCCGGCTTGAGCAAACACCGTCGCACAAGCGGCAGGTGGCGCGTCTCGCCTACGGGATCCGACGGGACGACCTGGCGGTCTGGGTGTCGCGCGATGCCCAGCGCGACGGTGTACCACTCTATACGCTGGGCTACCCGCTGGTGCGGATGCGCGAGGGCCGGCCTGAACGCGCGCTGTTGCTGGCCCTGGCCCGCCAGGAAAGCAATTTCGACCGCAAGGCGATCAGCCCGGCGGGCGCGCGCGGCATCATGCAGCTCATGCCAAGAACCGCGCGCCATGTCGCGCGCAGCCTGCGGGTCCGCTATTCACGTCAGCGGCTAACGCGGGATTCCGCCTATAACGTGCGGTTGGGGCGCGCCTATTTGCGCCGCATGCTCGACCGGTTCGACAGTTCCTATCTGCTGGCCATCGGGGCTTATAATGCCGGACCAAATGCAGTCCGTCGCTGGATTCGCGCCCATGGCGACCCACGCGAGGCCGGCATTGATCCGATAGACTGGATCGAGATGATTCCCTATGAAGAGACCCGCACTTATGTGCAACGGGTGCTCGGCAATCTTCAGGTCTATCGCACTCGATTGCGGCCGGGCCAGGTTGCCACGACGTTGGCCAACGATTTGCAGCGCTAATGGTCAAGACCGATATCGCCGCCTGCGTGTTCGACGTTTATGGAACGTTGCTGGATTTCAACGCCGCCGTAGCCCAGCTGCGCGAACGGATCGGGCCGAAAGCCGACGCCCTCTCGGCGCTGTGGCGGCAAAAGCAGCTGGAATATACCTGGCTGCGCGGCCTGATGGACCGCCATACCGATTTCTGGCAAGTCACCGGAGACGCGCTCGACCATGCGCTGGAGGCCATGGAAATTGGCGATACGTCGCTGCGCGATGAGTTGCTGGCGCTATATCGACAGCTCTCGCCCTACCCCGAGGTAATCGACACGCTTAGTGCGATCCGAGCCGCCGGCATGCCGACGGCGGTGCTATCGAATGGCGAGCCGTCGATGCTCACCGACGGGCTGGAAGCGGCCGGCATCGCCCCACTGGTTGATAACGTCTGGTCTGTCGAGACGGTCGGTGTTTTCAAACCTCACCCTTCGGTCTACCGCCTGGCCACAGACGGGCTGTCGCTGCCGGCCGGACGCATCGCCTTCATGTCGGCGAATGGCTGGGATATCGCCGGCGCCGCGGCGTTCGGCTTCAATGCGATCTGGATCAACCGCGCCGGCGCCACGCCCGAACGCCTGCCGGCGGGCCCGGCGGCGATCCTACCCTCGCTGGCCGGGCTGCCCCAACTGCTCAATATTGGCTGAGAACCCATGGTGAAACCACGCCGCCTGCGCATAACCGTGGGCGACGGAAGGCGGCTGCACGTTACCGAATACGGCCCCTCGCGCGACGACCGCCCTGTTCTGCTGTGCCTACCCGGCCTGGTACGCAATGCGCGAGATTTCGAACTGCTCGCAGCCCGTCTCGGCAGCCGCCACCGGGTTGTTTGCCCCGATTATCGCGGGCGCGGCCTGTCGGAACGCGAACCGAACTGGCGGCGCTATCGCCCTGAAACCGACCTCGGCGATATGCTTCACATTCGCGCGGCCCGTCACATCGACCGGGCAGTAATCATCGGCACGTCCTATGGCGGGATGCTGGCGATGGCGCTGGGCGTGGCGGCGCCGTCGATGCTGGCCGGGGTGGTGCTCAACGACATTTGTCCCGAGCCCGAGCCCAATGCCGTCCGCGCCTTGCTGTCGGCTGTCGACCACGACCATGTGCTGGACTCGTGGGATCAGGCGTCCAGCGCGCTACGTTCCATGTTTCCCACCCTTCGCTTTCAGACTGACGAGATATTCCGTCTCGCCGCGCGCAATAGCTGGCGCGAAGGGGCCGACGGCAGACTGCATGTCGACTGGGACCCGAAACTGGCGCGGAGCCTGCGCCGCGCGGCACCGCCGCTATGGCCACTTTTTGCCAGCCTGCGGCGGATTCCGGCGCTCGCGCTGCGCGGTGCGCATTCGGACCTGCTCAGCCGCGCGTGTTTCGATAGAATGGCGGTGGAAAATCCTGATCTCGAGCGCATCGAAGTGCCCGGTACCGCGCATGCGCCATCACTTGAGGAGCCGGAAGCAATTGCCGCCATTGATGACTTCCTCGCCCGAATCTGAACTTCCACCACCCCCCGGTATCGCCGATATCGAGGATGCCGCGCGCCGGCTTGAGGGTCTTGCCGTGCGAACGCCGCTGCTCGACTGCCCCGCCCTGTCGGCGCTGACCGGAGGACGCGTTCTTATCAAGGCGGAAATGCTGCAGCGTACCGGATCGTTCAAGTTTCGCGGCGCCTACAACCGCATCAGCCGACTGGACATGGCGGACCGCGACGGCGGACTGGTCGCCTTTTCATCGGGCAATCACGCTCAGGCGGTCGCCGCGGTCGCGGCGATGCTGGACATCAAAGCCACCATCGTCATGCCGTCGGACGCGCCACGGCTCAAGACCGAAGCAACGCGTGGCCATGGCGCCGAGGTGGTGCTCTACGACCGCTACCTGGATTCGCGCGAAGACATCGCGGCAGAGCTGGTGCGCGAGCGCGGGGCCACGTTGATCCCGCCCTTCGAACATCCGTTGATTATCGCCGGCCAGGGGACCGTCGGGCTTGAGATTGCCGATGACCTACGTGATCGCGACATGATACCCGACGCGGTACTGGCGCCCTGCGGCGGCGGCGGGCTGATCGCCGGCATCGCCACCGCGATCCGCGACCGATTTCCAAGCGCCGCGATCCATGCGGTCGAACCCGAGGGTTTCGACGACACCGCGCGATCGCTGGCCGACGGCAAGCGCAAAACAAATGCGCCCGATGCACGCTCGATCTGCGATGCCCTTCTGGTGCCCAGCCCGGGAGCGCTGACGTTCAGCATAAACCGGCGTCTGCTGTCGGGCGGGATGGTGGTATCGGACGAGAGCGTGCTACGCGCCATGGCGTTTGCCTTTCGTCATCTGAAGCTGGTGGTGGAACCGGGCGGCGCGGTGGCGCTTGCTTGCCTGCTGGAAACACCGGAACGCTGGCGCGGCAAGACGGCGGTCGCCGTCTGCTCGGGCGGCAACGTCGATGCCGCGACGTTCCGCGACGCGCTGGATATGGAGTCTGGCTGATTTAGAGCATGATCCAGCTATATTGAACCACCTGCGTTGCGTCATGGCGCGGCGATCCGCAAGGCGCGACGCGGCTCGAGCGATGCCTTTGCATCGGCCGAGCGGCGCAACAAAGCGGGTGCCTGTCAGGCCGCAACCCGGAGGGCCGGGGCAGGCGGCTCAATATAACTGGATCATGCTCTAGGTGCTTGGGCGGGTCGGGATGCCGTCGCTCATCACCAGATTGATGTTACCATTTTCGTCGGCCACCGAGTTCAACCGGCGGCAATGACCTTCAAGCTGCGCGCCCGGCTCAATGGTCAGCGTCTCGTGCAGCACATCACCCTTGACCCGTGCTGACTTGGTCAGTGTGACAACTCCAGAGCGGATTTCGCCGTTGATCTGTCCGCGCACCAGCGCCTGTTCCGTGCTCACCGCGCCGGTGATCACACCGCTCGCGCCGACGCTCAGAGAGCGGCAGGCAACATCGCCTTCCACCAACCCATCGACCTGAATTTCGCCATCGCTCTTGAGATCGCCGCGGACCTTGATGTCCGAACTGATGATGGTCGGCGCGGCCTGCTTGGCGCGCGCGCCGGAATTCGATTTATCCTTTGAAAACATTTTGTCCTGCCTTGATGAATTTCATTGGATCGACCGCTTTACCATTGACCAGGATTTCGTAATGCACGTGCGGTCCCGTGCTGCGCCCTGATGATCCGACCTGTCCGATCCTAAACCGGAACGGCACCACCTGCCCCCGTTTAACATAGATACGGCGGAGATGCCCGTAGCGAGTGCGTATGCCGTTGCCGTGATCAATTTCAATGAAACGGCCATAGCGGCCCTTCCAGCCCCGGAAGGTAACCTTGCCCGGAGCCGGTGCGTAAACCGGCATGCGGTTAAGCGCCGCCAGGTCCAGCCCCTGATGCCTCGCCAGCCTGCGATTGATCGGGTCCCGGCGCCGTCCGAAACGGCTGGCCAGCTGGTAGTGGTCAACTGGCGACACCAACGGCAAAAGGCGCAACACGTTTTGCAGACCCTGCCATTGCTGCAAATTGCGACCAAGCGACTCGATCGGCGCGTCGTCGTTTTTCGCGGCATTCCCGTTTACCGGAACGAACGGTCCGCCGGTCCCGAAAAGCCCGGGATCCATGGCGCGCAGCAGCTTGTCCGGATCAAGTCCGGTTATGCGCACCAGTTTGCGCATACGGCGGATATCACCCGCCGTATAGTCCGTGACGCGGGACAGCGTCGAAACCTGGTTTTCACGCGCCTCGGTAATGTTTTGCTGCAGCGACGCGACCCGGTTTTTCATCGAGTTGCGTGCATTCTCGATTGCCGTCCGCTCGGCCATGGCTTCCGCCAACGTGGATTTCGTACTTTCCAGCGAACTGGCCAGCGAAGTCTTTTTGCGCTCGGCGGCGTCGAGGTCACGTTCCATGTCGCCCAGCTTGTCGTGTAGTTGGGCCTGACGTCGGATCTGATTGGCGCGGCGGCTGTCGGAATTGCGCAGTCGTTCCTGCAACCGGGCGACGTCCCTGAGCAGGGCCTTGTTCTGGGCAAGCAGCCCGACCAGGCTCTGCTGGCCACGCTCTATGGTGCCGGCGGCGAAAGTGACGTCGTCGCTCATGCTCTCCACCCGCGCCGACAGACTGACGCTGCGCTCGGTCAGCCAGACAAGCTGGCGATCCTTGTGCGCGATAACGAGTTCGGATTTTATGTAGCTCGCGGAGACGTAGCCGAGACCGCCGACGATACTGCCCAGCACGAACAGACAGAAGAACTGCGCGGGGCGCGACAAGCGCACGAAGACCACACGGCCCCGCGCGCGCATCATGATTTCCCGCGGCTCGGTCGCGCGCGACGCAGCCTCCGCGAGACGCGCCACCCCCCTACTCAACATCACGCTTACGATCATGCACTCCCCCATAGAGCAAACACCAGATCAACTCACTACGCTACCACCCACATTCCCCCCGAGAAACAGCAGGTTGGGCATATTTTGCCACTCAATTCGTTAACGCTATCTATTCCAAAGCCGATTTTGCGGATAATTATCCAATTATGATGACTTTTTACCTCTTGCTTCATCAATTCGCCGCGCGCTTCGGGTTCAGGCCCCTAACCGTCCATCAGATAGTCGCGCGCGCCGTCGGCCCAGCGGAGTCCGTGGCCTGGTGTTTCGGGCGGTGTCATTGCACCATTATCGTCAAGTTCTACAGGGCTGTCGAATAGCGGTTCCAGCAGGGGGAAATGCTCCAGCCAACGAATCGACGGTGCGGCGGCGGCGACATGTACGAACAAAGCCGGCAGAAAATGCGGCGCCACCACCATGCCAAAATGTTCGGCGACAGTGGCGATCCGCAGCGCCTCGGTGATACCCCCGGTCATGGAAAGATCGGGCTGAATCACGGCGCAGCTCCGCGCTTCCAAAAAAGGCGCCAACGCGACCAGCCCCTGGGCGTGTTCGCCGATGGCGATCGGCACCGGCGAGGATCGCGCCAGCGCCGCGTAACCGTTCACATCATTCGCCGGCAGCGGCTCCTCCAACCAAAGCAACCCATGGCGAGCGCCTTGCTCGGCGAGCCAGCGCGCACTTACCAGATCGCACTTCTCGTTAACATCGGCCATCATGCGTACCCCCGCGGGCAGCGCATCCGCGACCGCCGCCATGCGGTCGACATCAGCCGCGTTGCCGGCCAGCCGCAGCTTGACCGCCGAACAACCCATCGCGGCATAGGCCAGCGCGCGCCGCGCGGCATCGTCGGGGTTCTGATCGGGGCGGAATCCGCCACTGCCATAGACCGGCACGGCGCGCGACTCGCCGCCCAGCGCACGATAAAGCGGAACGCCCAGACGCCGTGCGTGCAAATCCCAGGCGGCGACGTCGATCGCGGCGATGGCGAGATAGCCAGTGCCCCGACCAAGCCGGTTGAGCGCGCCGTCCAGACGACGCCACAGCGCCGGCGGCGGCATTTCCATCCCACCGACAACGTGCGCCGTCAGCAATCCACGCGCGGTATCGCGCACCGTGCCGCCGTCGCCGCCCAATACATAGCTGAACCCGGTTCCGGTGAACCCGTCCGAGGCTTCGAGATCGACCACCACGACATCGACGGCGGTAATACCCGATCCACCGGTGGCGCCCGGCAGCGGATAGCGCCACAGCTCGGCTGACGCGCGCGTGATATCCGGCATTGTCACCGTCCCGATCTCATGCCGGAAATACCTCGATGCTCACCAGGTCGCCATCAGTCAGCCCAAGGGCCGAGCGTACCCCGACTTCGGCGATCAACTCTATCTGGTCGGTGGGATAGGAGTCGATTTCGGGGACCACGATCGCGGCGTCGATTTGGCCGCCGATCCGCGCCCGGTAGAGCCGTGCATCGCACCAGTCCGCCCTTGGTGACGGCAGGGCGATGCCGGGGCCGGCGCGCACCGCATCCCAGTCGGCCCGCGCCGCCTGGCTGCGCGGCACAAGATTGACGGTGCCGGGATAGGGGTCGATACCGACGGCATCGCGAAACGCGCTCCGTGCCCAGTCCAAGCTGGTAAAACCAGCCGCCTCACCCAGCCCAGTCACCAGCTCGGCCTCTATCGTCACTGCCCTCTTCATGTCCCTCGCCGCGTTGCCACCCGCACGCAGTGAACCCCGGACCGGACCGACTTGCAACGGCTTGCCGGGACATGCCCGGCGGCTGTATTATCCGGCCCCGGCGCGGGTGTAGCTCAATGGTAGAGCTTTTGCTTCCCAAGCAAGTGACGAGGGTTCGATTCCCTTCACCCGCTCCAAGCCCCTCACGATCACGCCGCATTCGTGAAACCGCACCGGCCCGGTGCGAGCGAACCTGATATCACTCAGACCTCGTTGAGGAATTCTTCCAGCTTGGGCAGTTCGATCGGCTTGCTCATCGCTGTTATCGACGGCAAACCGAAGGCCTCGCCCAGCGACTTGGTGTTGTTGAGATAGCGTTCGGCATAGCCGCTGATCACCAGGATCCGCGACGAGCAAGAATTATCGGCCAGGTGCTTGATCAGCTCGATACCATCCACCTCGGGCATCACGACGTCGAGGATCACGACGTCCGGCTTGAATTCGGCAAAGCTTCGCCTGAATTCGTCGGGATCGGTCGTCGTGCGACACTCATAACCCAATCCCTCGGCAACCTGTCCGATAAAGTGGGCGATGTCCGGCTCATCATCGATAACCAGCAATTTGCGTGGCATCATCTTGATCCTTACTTGATAGCGACCGGATTGATCGCGGATTGGATGATCTGCGCGAGTTCCTGATGAGAATACGGCTTTTGCAGGACCGCTGCATCGGAAACTGCCTTCGGCGGAGATTTTCCGGCCAGTTCCCAGTTACCCGATGTCAGAATGATCTTGAGTTCAGGGTGAAGGTCGCGCGCCGCCTCGGCAAGCCCCCAGCCATCCATATCACCTGGCAGGACGATATCGGTAAACAGCACGTCGATCTTTTCCTTGTTTTCGCGCAACACTTTCATTGCCGGCTCGGCGGCGCCGACGGGAATCACCCGATAGTTGACGTTTTCCAGCGCCATGGTGGCGAAACCACGCACATCGGGCTCGTCCTCGACCAACAGCACGGTTTCCTGACGCCCCATCGCCTCTTCGTCTTGCTGGTGGCCGGGCGCGTCGACGGGAAGGGACTCACAGCGCGGCAAAAAGATCGAGACCTTGGTTCCCTTGCCCGGCGCGGTTTGGATACGCACCCCGCCGCCGGACTGGCGGGCAAAACCATAGATCGAGCTGAGCCCCAGCCCGCTGCCCTTGCCGACATCCTTGGTGGTGAAAAACGGCTCCAGCGCGCGGGCGGCGGTTTCCTCCGACATGCCGAACCCGGTATCGCGCAGCGCGACACGCACA
>JAZFSB010000192.1:0-5989 GCA_036445935.1 Alphaproteobacteria bacterium
TTGCAGGCCCGGATTGCTTTTAACTTCCGTTGTCGTCGATTCGGTCTCGATGCCGAACATCGTACACGCGTTGATAAATCCCGTAAGAGCAAGCAAACAGGCCAGCTTTATGAAAGATGATTTCATGTCTTTCTCCAATGGCAGGCTTTCCGATCCGGTAAAAGAATAACCCCAATACGCCCGTAATTTTCCGAATCGGTCAGGCGGGCGCGGGGGCCGTGGCGCCGGGGCGGGTTTCGATGATCATGGCCGACATCAGGGCCGCCAGTGACGCCAGCGCGACCGAAACGATCCACACCCAGTCGTAGCGCGCATAGAGGTCGAACATATAGCCGCCCATGAACGAGCCCGCCGCCCCGCCAAGCGAATGGCCGGCAAAGATCAGCCCCATGGTGAGCCCCATGATGTGCCGGCCTATATGGCTCGCCACCAGACTGGCCAGCACCGGAAAGGTCGCGTAATCGAACAGCCCGAACAGGATCGCGAAGGTGAACAAAGCCGTCTGGCTGCCGGCGATCTGCATCAGCAATATGAAGGTCAGCGCGCGCATGAAATAGATGCTGGCCAGCAGCAACGGCCGGTTCACCCGATCGGCCAGATAGCCGTAGCTGATCATCCCCACCATGGAAAAAAACGACAGCACGCCATAGGCCGTGGCACTTTCCAGTGGCGGAAAGCCGCACGCGACGGCATAGGGGATCAGGTGGATCTTGATCACCCCGGCGGTGGTGAAGCCGCAGATGAAGAACCCGCCGGCCAGCAGCCAGAACGTCCGGTCATGAGCCAGATGCCGCAGGTTTGGCCTCAGTCCCCCCCCGACACGGCCCCTGCCCGCCTGACCGCGGCCGGACGTGTCGCGGATCAGGAACTGCACCACCAAAGCGGTCGCCAGGACGGCGATGCCAAGCACCAGGAAACTCGGCCGCCAGGTGAAACTGACCACCATCAGCCCGAGCAGCGGCATGAGAGCAAGCTGGCCGCCGGTACTGCCCGAGCCCGCGATGCTGGTTGCCAGCCCCACCCGGGTCTGGAAATAGCCGGCGACGGTGGCGGAAACCAGCGCCGGCGATATCACCCCGAAGCCCATGCCCCCGAGCACGCTGAACAGCGCGATGAGCTGCCACGGCTCGGTCATGAAGGAACACGCGATGAAGGCGACGCCGATCAGCGTCATGCCGGTCGCATAGACCGCGCGCGCGCCGAAGCGGTCGAGCAGCACCCCGCCGGCCGGCGCCACCACCGCCATGACGGTCAGCATGACAGCGCCCGCGGTAGAGACGAAACCGTAGCTCCAACCGAGATCCTGCTTCCAGAACGGCATCATCAGCCCGAGCGAATTCCGACCGGTGATGACGATCCCCAGCATGAGAAACAGCGCGCCCGCGACGATCCAGCCCTTGCGCGATGAGTCAGGCTCGGTGGCGGCGGTGGAGGGCAGGCTCACGCGGGCTCCTTTTGGCGCGGCGGCGGGAAAGGGAAGCGCTATGTTATACGAGAAAGGCCGGAAAAACCCGCAAGCAAACAAGAGCAAAACATGCCCCCACCCATCCTTCGCAACAAGCACCACGCCACGCCGTCGGTTTTCCGCGCGGAAAACCTGTTACGCGAGGCGCGGCGGCAGAAAAACATCGAGCCCGCCGACATCCCCGAAATCAACCTGCTCGATCCCGACGGCGATATCCTGCGCTATCTGCGCAAGACCGGCGCGGCGCGCCCGTCACCGGCATGGGCTTGCTATCATTCCGAAATGTTCGAATTCGAACGGCTGGGCCAGCGCATCGGCATTATCGGCTGCGCGGTCGGCGCGCCCTACGCGGTGCTGCTTGCCGAGCAAATGTTCGCCAGCGGCTGCAAGCTGCTGGTCAGCATAACGTCATCCGGTGAACTCGCACCGATAGCCGAACCGCCCTATTTCGTGCTGGTCGAGCGCGCGCTCAGGGATGAGGGGACCAGCTATCACTACCTGCCGCCGTCGGATTACGCCGATGCCGACGCGTCGCTGATCAAAGCTGCCGAACGCGCCCTTGCGGCAGCGCCGGTAACCGTCCGCCGGGGCGCAACCTGGACGACCGACGCGCCGTTCCGCGAAACCGAAGCGGTCATCGAACAGGGAAAATCGCTGGGGCTGGCGGCAATAGAAATGGAATCAGCCGCCCTTTACGCCTTCGCGGCGACCAACGCGGCATCCGTTCTCTGCTTCGCGCACGTCACCAACACGATGGCGGTCAGCGAAGGCGATTTCGAAAAGGGCGACGCCCACGGTGCGCTCGACGCGCTATCCCTGCTTGACGCACTGATCGCCGGCGGGATCGACGGGCTGGCGGGCGGATAGCCCTGCCCCTACCCCGCGACCGGGGCGAACAGGTCGTCAGCGCTGGGGGCTTCGGGCAGGAAGCGTTCTTCGACCAGGTAGCGGTAGAAGGTGTCGAGTTGGGCGCGGTTGGCGTCCACGCCATAGGCCCAGGGATCGCCGCCGAACACCCGGTCCATCTCGTCGATATCGTCATATTGCCAGGGCAGCATCGACATCATGGCGCCGGAATAGCGCAGCCGCTGCATGGCAAGCGCCTTCGACTCCTCGAAGGCGCGATAGAGGCTGGCCGCGATCCATGGGTTCTCGCGATAGAGCCGCTCTTTCATGACCACGGTATGCATGATCGGAAAAATGCCGGTCTTTTTGACATATGCCTGCTCGACGGCGCGGAAATCGGGGATCAGCCGGATCACATCTTCGCAGGTCCGCGCCGATGCCGGCTGGCGGGCCGACAGGATGACGTCGATGTCACCATTGGCCAACGCCTCGCTCAGCGTGCCGCCTTCGGGCAACCGTTCGATCGACAGCTCGGCGTCGGGCCGCACATCGCTGTCCTTCGGCCCGCGCGGAATATCGACCCCGCCCTCGACCCAGTTGATCGAGCCGGTATCGACGCCGTATTCGTCGCGCAGCATGCCGCGCATCCAGATCCCCGCCGTCTGGCGGTATTCCTGGATGCCGACGCGCCTGCCCTCGAGCCCCTTCGGCGTCTCGATTCCGGTCTTCCGGTTTACGAACAGGTTGCCGTGGCGAAACACGCGCGAGGGAAAAATCGGCAGCGCCACGAACGGAAAATCGCCCCGCGCTCGGCTGATGGTATAGAGCGCCAGTGACATTTCCGACACGTCGTAGGCGCCGCGCTCGACCATGGCGAGGAAGATGTCGTGCGCCGGGATGTGCGTTGAGTAATCGAGCGTAATTCCCTTGGGCGTGACTTCGCCGTCTCGGAGCGATGCGACCCGGTCATAGGGGCAGGTCGCGACGGAAAGCGTTAAATCGGTCATGGAACTCCTCAGGCGGCTTGCAGGCGGGCGGCGGCGGGCGCGGTGCCAAGCACCGTGGTGCGGCGCATCTGGCGACGCTCGGTTTCGGGAAAATCAGTGCGCGCGTGGTTGGAACAGCGATTGTCCCACAAGACGAAATCGCCCTTCGCCCAGACATGCCGATAGACGAATTCCGGACGTTCGGCGTGGGCGAACAGTTCTTCCAGCACGGCATCGCTCTCATCCGCCGGCATTTCCTCGATCCGGGTGGTGATCAGCCGGCTGACAAATAATGCCGTGCGGTGGGTTTCCTCATGCTCGATGAACAGCGGATGGACATAGCCCCCCGAATAGTCGCCGGACGGCGCGTCCTTCTGCACCGAGCCCGCGTAATATTCGTGGCAGCCATGGCAATCGGCGAGCCGCCGCTTCAGCGCGCCGGGCAGCGTGTCGAAGGCCCGGTACATGTTGGCGAACAAGGTGTCGCCGCCGACCGGCGGCACGTCGATGGCGTAAAGCAGCGTATAGCGGAAAGGCTCGGCGCTATAGGCGCCGTCGGAATGGAACATCATCTCGCCATCAGGCAGCGATCCGATCGGCTTGCCGTCTTCGCGGATATTGGTGATCAGCATGACGCCGGGATGGACATCGTCGCCCTCGGGCCGGGCCACATTGCGCTTGCGCAGGCCAAGCGCGCCAAATTTTTCGGTGAAGCGGACCTGGGTGTCGGCGGTGAGTTCCTGGTCCGGAAACACCAGCACCAGATGCTCCAGCCAGGCGGCATGGATCGCGGCGATCGTCTCAGCCTCGATATCCTGGCTCAGATCGATACCGGTGATGCGCGCGCCCAGCGCGCCCGGCAAAGGGGCAATCTCCATCGCCATCGCGAGTGTCCTATTTCCGTTCTTTCAGCCGCTCAGGCTACCGCCCCAAGGGCTCGAAGCACAAGCCGGCGACCGGAGAACATTGTCTCGGTTTGAATTGATGCGGTGCGGCCAGATCGCGATCGGGGTCCACAGGCTACCCCCGCGATGGCAGCACGCCGCCCCAGACGTCGGCAGCAACCTCGACCACCCGGGCGAGCTTCGCGATTTCATCTTCGAGCGTGATCGGGTTGCCCTTGTCGCGGCTGGCGAAGCCGCATTGCGGGCTGAGGCAGAGACGCTCCAGCGGTATGTATTTCGCCGCCTCGTCGATGCGGCGTTTCAGCGCATCAGGAGATTCCAGCCGGGCCTCCTTGGTGCCGACCAACCCCAGCACGACCGTCTTGTCGTCGCTCACATGGCGCAGCGGCGCGAAATCGCCGGCGCGCGGGGTGTCGTATTCCATGAACAGCGCATCGACCGCAAGGCCGCCGAACACGATCTCGGCGATCGGCTCGTAGCCGCCTTCCGCCACCCAGCGTCCCATCGAGTTGCCGCGGCAGAAATGGACCGCGATGGTCATGTCGTCGGGTCGGCCCTCGATGATGCGGTTGATCAGATCGACATAGAGCGCCGACAGTTTCAGCGGATCGTCGCCGCGCCGGATCAGCACGTCGCGCAGACGCGGGTCGCACATATAGGCCTGGATCACCTCGTCGAATTGAACGTAGGTCGCGCCCAACTCGGCCAGCGCAGCTAATTCTTCGCGATAGATGGCGACCAGATCGTCGAGATAACTCTCGGCATCCGAATAGATGGCCGGGTCGGCGAAATCCTTGCCGCGATAGTAGAAATGATAGGACGGCGCGGGCAGGGCGATCTTGGGTGTGCGGTCGGTGTGCGCCCGAAGGAAGGCGAATTCATGCGCCACGATCGGCTGGGTTCGGCGCAATTTTCCCGCCGCGTAGGGGGCATCGCCGAGCGCATGGCTGCCGCCGCTGGCGTCCCTGGCCGCGCCGATCTCCGGGTCCTGCGGCACGGTGGTGAAGCCATCGATGCGCCCGACCACCGGCGAGCGGAACGAGGCGCGGCGGAATTCTCCGTCGCTGACCGATTGCAACCCGACGCGTTCCTGGAGCGCGATGGCGTCCGGGATGTATTTGTCTTCGAGTGCGCCGAGCGCTTCGGGTGTGGGCCTGGCCGCGCCCTCGGCATAGCGCGCGGCAAGCAGTTCCGCGGGGCGGAGCAGGCTGCCGACATGATCGGCGCGAAACGGCGGGCGCGTGGGTGTAGTCGCGGTCATATGCGGTGTCCCATTATCGTTGGCCCGCGCGGCATTTTGTCTGTTTGGCGGAGGCAAAGGCTTGCGCTAGTATCGACACGGTTAAGCCGCTGGTGCAACGAGGGGCGGTTTCAAAAACCCGTATTGGGAGACGTGATAATGAAAAAGGCACTTGTTTTAGGGATTTCCGTGCTCGCCCTGGGGCTTGCCGGGTCGCAGGCGATGGCCCAGAAGGCCAGCAAAATCAAAATCGGTTTCGTCACCACGCTGTCCACCGGCGCCGGCGCGATCGGCCGGGACATGCGCGATTCCGTCAACGTCGCGCTTGATGAGCTTGGCCACAAGATGGGCGGCATCCCGGTCGAGGTGCTGTTCGAAGACGACGGCTTCAAGCCCGAGATCGGCAAGCAGAAGACCGAGAAGCTGGTCAAGAAGGACAAGGTCGACTTCATGTCCGGCTATATCTGGTCGCATGTGCTGCTGGCGTCGCGCAAGACGGTGCTGGACGCGGGCAAGTTCCTGATCGTTTCCAATGCCGGCACGTCCA
>JAZFSB010000193.1:0-3227 GCA_036445935.1 Alphaproteobacteria bacterium
ATGTTCGCGCGCGATGCCGCAGCCATCGTCTTCAACTTCGAGCATCACGTAGTCGCCAAGCGGCAGCGGCTGGTGTTGCCCGCCCGGAACATCGCCCGCCGCAATGTTGCGGGTGCGGATCGCCAGCTTGCCGCCGTCGCCGATCGCGTCACGCGCATTGACCACCAGATTGATGATGACCTGCTCAAGCTGGCTCTGGTCTACCTTGACCGGACCGAGATCGCGGCTGTGCACCATTTCGAGCTCTACATTTGCGCCGATCAACCGGCGCAGCAGATGCGTCAGTTCAGCCAGCACGTCGGTGATGTCAAGCACGCGCGGCTGCAATGTCTGCTGGCGCGAAAACGCCAGAAGCTGGCGCACCAGATTGGCGGCGCGGTTGGCATTCTGCTTGATCTGCATGATGTCGGCGAAGGATTGGTCCTTCGGGCTATGACGTTGCAGCAAGAGATCGCAGAAGCCGATCATCGCGGTCAGCAGATTGTTGAAATCATGGGCGATGCCGCCGGCGAGTTGACCGACGAGTTCCATCTTCTGCGACTGGAAGAACTGGTTCTCGATGCTGCGCTGTTCGGTCTGATCCAGCGCATGGACAACGACCCCACCAGGCGCGCCGTCCTCGGCGTCGTAGCGGCCGGCGAACAGCGAGACCGCGACCGCGCTTTCATCGTCGGCGTCGGCGTCTGTCTCGACGTTTTTGGAAAAAGTAATCTGCAGCGGCATCCCTTCATCGCCGGTAGCCGCGTCGACGAACCAATGGCGCAACCGGTCGCGGTCATTGTCTTCGACATAGGCCCAGAGTTGTTGGCCGGAGGCACTGCCGGGCCCTGCCGAAACCATCCGGTCGAACGCCTTGGAACATTCGCTTATCCGCCCTTCTGGATCTACCAGCGCGATACCGAACGGGGCCTCGTCGAAGAACCGGTGAAAGCGCGTCTCGGCATGACGCAGGGCGGCGGCAAGATCATGTTCGCCGGACACGTCGCGGACCAGCAGCAGCGATGCCGGCACCCCGCCCTCGTCAAGCGACACCTGAGACAGCTGGACGATAAAGCGCCGCCCGTACCCGTCCTTGAACGCCAGTTCTCCCACGGCGCAGCCCCCAGCGCCTTCTTCCGCCGGCAGCGCGCGCCAGGGACTTGCGTCGGCGGGGCGCGGGTCTTCGACAATATCGGCAAGCCGCACCCCATCGCCGACCAGGGCTTCCGGCGTGGTGCCCAGCCACTGGGCGAAGGAAGTGTTCGCCTGACGGAAGGTCCCATCCTCGGCGACGACAGCGCACCCCAACGGGAAATCGTCGAGAAAACCCACCAGCCCGTCAAACTGGGCGGCAATCGCGCTATCAAGCGCGTTGCGCGTGGCCGCGTCACCCAGCCGCCACAACGCAGCGCCGGGAATCCCAGAGGCCGGATTGACGGCGAGCATCGACCAGCTCTTGCGCCCGTCGCCGTCAAGCAACGCGACATCTTCCCGCCCGCTATCGCCCGCGGCGATGGCGACGCGAAGACGTGACAGCGGGCCCATATCGTCGAGCCGCGCCTGAAGCACATCGAGCCCGGCCCCATCGCCGAAGCGGGCGCGCCATTTCGCGTTGGCCGCGAGCGAGCGCCCGGCGCGATCGCACAGCAGCACCGCGTCATCGAGCGCATCAAGCGCTGCCGCGTCGAGCACAGCGCGCCGTTGGGCCTTGCGAATATAAATGATGAGCACCGCGCACAGGGCGCCGATCCCAAGCGCCAGCCCCCAGCCCGTCAGCAGCAGCGTTGAGGACGGCGCGGTCCCGACGGTCGCCGCGACACAAGGCGCCGACGCGATAGACAGGGCCGCCAGCACCGTGCCAGCTATCCAGCCGCGTGTCATAATTTCAGAAGAACCAAACACGATTTCATCAAGCACCCGTATGGTTAACAACGTTTTAACATGCCGCGCCCGGAAGGGCGATCAATCGTGCCGTCGGCGGTCACGGGCGTAGGAAACGATTTCCCAGAACCCGAACAGCAACAGCAATACGCCGAGCATAATCTCGATGGCCACGATCACGCGCACGATATCGCTGGCCGGCAAAATGTCGCCATAGCCCACGGTACTGATCGTGACGAGCGAAAAATAGAGGCTTTCGGAGAAATCGATCGCGCGCGGGGCGCCGTCGATCACGAAATGGTTCGCGGCGGAATAGTTGTCGATGATGCGATAGACCGAAGCGAACACGATGACCAGAAGCGAATAGAAGGTGAGAAAGGCAAAGCCCGGCACGACCAGATGGGCGATGCTGGTGAAGAATTCCTCGAACAGTAATCCGGTATCGATCAGGAAGGTGCAGATGCTGGCACTGGCAGCGAACACCATGACGGCGATCAGTCCCATCGCACCCAGGAAGATCAGGTTATAGCTTTGCGTATCCAGGCCCAGCGCCGGCAGCACGAAGGTCAGGGCGCCAACGCCGAAGACCGGCGCCAGCCATCTCAGCACCTTCGGAAAATGCCGTTCTTCGCGCAAATGCTGGGCCGTGACGATGCCGCGAATTTCGTCGCGTCGCAATCCGGCACCCAGCAGGAATCCCACGATCGGCAGCAGATAACCCGGCGCGAGCACCCAGCCTTCGACCACCGCGAAATTGGCTTCGCGGAAAAACTCGAAGATACAGGCATAAACGGCGAGAAAATTGGCGAAAGCGATCGAGAAGAAACGGCTGCCGGGAAACAGCAGAAAGAAGAATGCGGCGCCCGTGGCGATCGCGACGACCACGGCGACGAACAGATAACTCACGACATCGGCGATGGCGAACGTCACCAACCCAACCAGCAATGCGGTGAGCGTCACCGCACCGAGCCATCTGGGCATCGGGATCCGCAAGCTCGTTCCTCCTCCTGTTTAGCGCAGCACCATGATTAACACATGGGAAGAGTCGGATGCATATCCGCGCGCGGACTTGGACAGGCGGCGCGCGGTGCTGTCACAATAGCGCCTAGTGTCCTGGTTCAGCATGCGAGGTGACGACGATGCGGCTAGAAGGTTCATGTCATTGCGGCAAGGTGCGGTTCAGCGTGGAGTCCAACACGCCCTACCCGTTTTCCCGCTGCTACTGCTCGGTGTGCCGCAAGCTAAACGGCGGCGGCGGCTACACCATCAACATCATGGCCGAGGCCGGAACGCTGAAAATCGAGGGCGAGGAACATCTCAAGTTCTACCGCCATGGCGACAACGACCGCGGTAATTATGAAGAGGAC
>JAZFSB010000194.1:0-4419 GCA_036445935.1 Alphaproteobacteria bacterium
TACGGGCGTTCTCGCTGTCGCCCTGCTTGCCGTCGGCACGATCCATTACTTGCCGCGCCTCATCGCGCCGCTGATCCCCGCAACATGGGAGAAGGCGCTGGGCGACCGGGTGGTCGAGGACATCGCCACTTTGTTCGGACAGCTCAAAAGCGGATCCGGAAAAACCTGCGACGCGGCATCCGGCCGCATCGTGCTCGACCGGCTGACGGCGCGGCTCACGGCCAAGGTAAAGCTGCCATATCACCTCAACGTGCTGGTGCTGGATATCGGCATCGTCAACGCGCTGGCGACGCCGGGCGGCAATATCGTTGTCTTCCGCGAATTGCTGACCGAGGCCGAATCACCCGATGAGGTTGCCGGGATCATCGCGCACGAGATGGGCCATGTCGTCGCCCGCCATCCGGCCCAGGCGGTGGCGCGCGACCTCGGCGTCTCGCTGATCTTCAATATGCTCCTGGGCGGCTTCGGTGGTGGGGCCGCGGGCAATATCGGCCAGACAATGCTGACATCGGCCTATTCGCGGGATGCGGAACGCGAGGCCGATGCGATCGCGGCCAGGCTGCTGCGCGACGCCGGAATCACCACCGCCGGCTTCGTCGCGTTCTTAGACCGGCTGGCGAAACAGGCGGGATCGCTGGAACAGGCCTTTTCGTTCATCTCGAGCCACCCGCCGAGCGCCGAGCGCGCGGCGGCGACGCGCGCCAAGACGGCCCAGCCATCAGCGGCGCCCGCGCTGACAGACAGCGAATGGAACGCGCTGCGGGTCATCTGCGGCGATTAGAAAGCGGCGTCGTCACCGCGCGGTTCCAGCGCCGGCCAGCGCGCAAACGCGAACACCCAGATCATGATCAAATTGACCCCCGGCACCAGGGTGACCAGGCACCACCAGCCCGACAGGCCCGCCTTGCGCAGGATGCGAACGGTCATCCACAGCGCCAGCGCGGCAAAGGCGAGCACCATGAGCACCATGAGCATCGACGGCGCGATCATGGCGCGGCATCTTGTTCGTTTGGCCGCCCCTCGGTCGCGGGCCAACGGGCGAAGGCCAGCAGGGCGGTCGACGCCAGCCAACCCAGCACGGGCACGAAAATCAGTAGCGACCAGGCGGGGGCCAGCCCGGCGCGGCGAAAAATTCGCCATAACGGCCAAATCATAATCAGAAGCGGGATCGCCCCGACCCCGAACATCGAGGCAAACATATCGGACGAATGTTCCATCATCCGGGTCTATGCCCCGTTGTTTGCGGCGCGCCGGGCGCGCTCGGTGGCGGATTTCAACTGACCGCACGCGGCCAGGATGTCGCGGCCGCGCGGCACCCGGATCGGGGCGGAATAGCCGGCATCGTTGACGATCTCGGAAAACCGCCTGATCGCGCCGGGCGTCGAACATTCGAACGGCGCGCCGGGCCAGGCGTTGAACGGGATCAAATTGACCTTGGCCGGGATGCCCTTGATCAGCCGCACCAGCGCGCGCGCGTCGGCCGGAGAATCATTGATCCCCTTCAACATGATGTATTCGAAGGTGATACGCCGCGCGTTGTTGGCGCCGGGATAATCGCGACAGGCGGCCAGCAACTCCGCGATCGGGAATTTGCGGTTGATCGGCACGATCTCATCGCGCAGTTCGTCGGTCACGGCATGCAGCGATATGGCCAGGTTGACGCCGAGTTCCTCGCCACAGCGGCGGATATTGGGCACGTAGCCCGCGGTCGATAGAGTGATCCGCCGCTTGGAGATGGCGATGCCTTCAGGGTCCATGATGATGTTGAGCGCGCGCGCCACATTCTCGTAATTGAGCAGCGGCTCACCCATTCCCATCATTACGATATTGGACAGCATCCGCGTTCCATCGCTGGGCGACGGCCATTCGCCGTATGAATCGCGCGCCACCAGCAATTGGCCAACGATGTCGGCGGCATCGAGGTTGCGCACAAGGTCCTGGGTGCCGGTATGGCAGAACGTGCAGGTCAGCGCGCAGCCGACCTGGGACGACATGCAAAGCGCGCCGCGGTCTTCTTCGGGAATATAGACGGTCTCGACCTCGCCGCCGCCGGGCGGGCGCAGCAGCCATTTCCGGGTGCTGTCGGACGAGGTCTGTTCGCGCACGCATTCGGGCCGCGCTATGACGCAGCGTTCCGCCAGCATGGCGCGGGCGGGTTTGGCCAGCGTCGTCATCTCATCGAAGCTGCGTGCGCCCCGGTGATAGATCCAGTGCCAGACCTGGCGGGCGCGGAAGGCGGGCAGGCCCAATTCCGCCATCGCGGCGCCGAGCCCCGCCCGGTCGAGCCCGACCAGGTTTATGCACTGGGCGCCTGTCTCACCGTCCGCCTTCGGCGTTTCAATTACATCCGTCATGGCGCACTATATAAGCATCCGCACCGCCCGGGGAAATGGGTAGCACACGCCCGGCCCCACATTCCGATAGATCAGGACACCAGATGGCAACGCCCCTGCCCGCCACCACACGAGGCGCGCTCTGGATGTGTGCCGCCATGGCGCTGTTTTCCGCTATGACGGTCCTGATCCGGATGCTGACCGACGATATTCCGGTGCATGAGATGATTTTCGTGCGCGGCGTGGTCAGCATCGCCATCCTGCTACCGTGGATTTGCCGTGGCGGGCTGCGGGTGCTGTCGACCCGGCGCCTGCCGATGCTGCTGGTGCGCAGCGCGCTGACCAGTGTTGGGCTCATGAGCTGGATTTACGCGCTGGGGAGGATGCAGCTGGCCGACGCGGTGGCGCTGCATTTCACCCTGCCGATATTCGGCATCGTGCTGGCCATGGTGGTGCTGCGCGAAAACGTCACCGCGCATCGCTGGATTGCCGCCGCGGTCGGCCTGTTCGGCGCGCTGGTAATTTTGCGGCCAGGGTTCCAGGCGATCGACCCGGTGGCGCTGATCGTGCTGTTTTCGGCGCTGGCCTATGCCGGCGTCGCGATCGTCACCAAGGACCTGGTGCGCACCGAATCGTCATCGACCATCGTGTTCTATATCAGCGCCATCATGTCGAGCGGCTTCGCCATTCCCTGCCTGTTCGACTGGGTGTCGCCAAGCTGGATGCAATGGCTGATGCTGATCGGCATCGGAGTGCTGAACGTGGGCGGGCAGACCTATCTCAACCGCGCGCTTTCGGTTGCCGATGCCAGCTTCGTGCTGCCCTTCGATTTCCTGCGTCTGCCGCTGATCGGGGTGGCCGCTTTCTTCCTGTTCAGCGAAATACCGGATGTGTGGACGGTCCTCGGCGCGGCGATCATCTTCGGCGCCACCTATTATTCCACCTGGCGCGAACGCCGCACGCATCAGATTTAGGTGGCTTTTCGTATTTGGATGCGGCTGAGCGATGCAGGCGCCGCGCCGGGGGTGAATTTGAGCCATAGGACGGCCAGCGCGACCGCGCCGATGAAAGGCATGATAGTCCAGCACACCGTGATCCATCCCAGTTGGACTTGAATCCAACCCGCCCCAAACGAAAACAAGGCCACTGTCTGAAACACCAGCATGTCGTTCATGCCCTGCGCCTTGGTTCTCTCGCCTGGCCGGTAGCAATGGGTCAGCAAGGTCGTGGAGCCGACGAACAGGAAGTTCCAGCCCGCGCCGACACACAGATTGGCGAACGCGAACAGCGCCACCGTATTCGCGAACAGCCCGAGCACCGACGCCGTAATGGTCAGGACTAGACCCATCAGCAGCACGTTGAGCAGCCCGAGCCTGGTGATCAGCCAGCCGGTAATGAAGCCTGGCGCGAACATGCCGAACATGTGCCATTGCACGACGAACATGGCGTCGCGCACGCCGAAACCATACTCGGCCTTCATGGCGATCGGCGTCGCCGACATCATCAGCACCATCACTCCCCAGCCGATGGTGGCGCTCAGCACGGCGACGATGAAGCCCGGCTGGCGCGCGATCTCGGCCATCGGGCGCGGCGGGGTCTCCGCCGAGACCTCGCGCGGGGGCGGGAAAGTGACGAACCGCACCACCACGATGATCAGCAGTGGTATCGCCGCCAGCACCAGGAAGGTACCCGCAAAATCGTAGCCGGGGATCGCCTGCCAGGTCCTTTTGGCGATCTCGGGCCCGATGAAAGCGGCGACCACGGCGGCCCCGATCACCAGCGAGATGGCAATCGGCCGGAACGCCTCGTCCGCCACTTCGGCCGCGGCGAAGCGAAGCTGCTGGGAGGTCGCGTTAAAGCAGCCGAATAGTGTAGTTGCCGCGACATAGATCCAGAATTCGTGGCTGTAGATCGAGAATGCGCCGACCAGCGCCGCCGTGCAGCCCAGCAACGCCCCGACCGTAAACGCCCGCCGCCGGCCGAGGCCGCGCATCATCAACGCGGTCGGCACCGCGAACGCCGCCACCGCCTCCCATTGGATGGCATGCGGCAGGGTGGCCATCGACTTGTCGGTTGCCAGCATATA
>JAZFSB010000195.1:0-6688 GCA_036445935.1 Alphaproteobacteria bacterium
TCTTCGTCCAGGTGGGCATGTGGACCACCCGCTTCGTCAGCAAGAAATGGTTCAACCGCATCATTATCGCCTTCATCATCGCGATGGAGATAAAGATGCTGTTCATGGTGCTTTAAAATTAAATCGGCACCGGCCCGCGTTAAGCGGAAAGAATCACGCCTCAACACCAACCGGACAGGCGACGCCGGTACCGCCGAGACCGCAATAGCCGCCCGGGTTCTTGGCGAGATATTGCTGGTGATAATCCTCGGCGTAGTAGAACGGTCCGACATCGAGAATTTCCGTGGTGATGGCGTCATGACCGCGCTCGGCCAGCACCGCCGCGTAAGCCTGCATTGACTCCGCCGCCGCCTGGCGCTGTTCGCCGGAATATACGTAGATGCCGGAGCGGTACTGGGTACCGGCATCGTTGCCCTGGCGCATCCCCTGGGTCGGGTTGTGCCCTTCCCAGAATAGCCGCAGCACCGCGCCATAGGTGATAATCGCCGGATCGAAGATCACCAGCACCACCTCGTTATGACCAGTCTGGCCCGAGCACACTTCTTCGTAACGCGGGTTCGCGGTATGCCCCGCGCTATAGCCAACAGCCGTGGCATAGATACCATCGGCCAGCCAGAAAAGCCGTTCCGCGCCCCAGAAGCAGCCCATGCCGAACAGCGCCGTCTCCATCCCGTCGGGAAAAGGCGGCTTGATACGGTTGGAGCTGACGAAATGGGTCTCGGACACGATCAGGGGCTGATCGCGCCCCGGCAGCGCCTGCTCGGCGGCCGGAATGGAAATGTTCTTCGGCGACATGAACCACATGGGTGTTCTCCCGTCTGGATGGGTTCGGAACAACAAATATAGAGCATGATCGCCCTATATAAAGGGCGGCTTGGGCGGTTGGCCAAGTTCGACCAGGCCGGCGTTTTCCGCCGTGCCGTCGGGCGTCAGCATAAAATGGCTGCGAAGGATGTGAATGTCGCGGAAGGCGCGCTGCAGCGGATTGTCGCCCAGCATTACCCCGGTGCCCGCATCGCAAAACAGGTCATAGACCAGGTCGGTGCAGGCGCGCACCACCTCGACAATCTCAAGCCGGTAGCGCACCCGCCCGGCCGGATCGGGAAAATCGCCCGCCGCGACCTGATCGAACAGCGCGCCCACCGCGTGAAAATAGCTCCGCCGGGCGGCGTCGGCGCGGGCCCGCGCGCGGCCGAGCCGCGCCTGCGAGGATGGCCATTCGGTCTGGGCCGACGGCATGCGCGCGTTCCAGCGCGTGCGCAGCCGCTCGCCATAGGCCTCGATCGCGGCTTCGGCCAACCCCAGCGCGGGGGCCGCCACCACCATCGCGAACAGGGTCGAGGTCGGAAAACCGCCATAGAGCACGCCCTGGTTCACCTCGGCGCCCGGCGCACCCTTACCGTCATGATCTCGGAAACACATAACGTGGCTGTCCGGCACGAACAGATGGTCCAGCACCACGGTCTTGCTGCCGGTGCCGCGCAGCCCCATGGCGTACCAGTCATCGTCGATTTCAAGCCCGTCATTGCGCAGCAGACAGGTCAGCACCCGGGGCGCGTTGGGCGTGGCATCAGGATCGCGCGCACTCAGCATCAGCCAGGTCGCCTGATCGACGCCCGAGACATAGGGCCAGCGTCCGCTCAGCGCCACGCCGCCGTCAACGCGTTCGGCGGTCACCGGCGGGCCCATCACCAGCCCGGCCCGGATCGGCACGCCGGCGGCGATCACCTCGTCTTGCGTATCCCTCGGATAGAGCCCAACCAGCATGTTCTGATAACCCGCCAGGCACTGCACCCAGGCGGTCGAACCGCAGCCGCGCGCCAGTTCGGCGGCGACTTCCAGATGGATGGAAAATTCAAGCCCGTAGCCGCCGAGATAGGGCGGCATGGCGATCCTATACAGCCCGGCCTGGTCCAGCGCCTGATCGATCTCGGGCAGCAGCGTGCGGTTGGCTTCGGTGGCTATGGCGCGATCGGCCAGCAGCGGCACCAACGACCGCGCGCGATCAAGCAGTTCGTCGCGACTGGGAACGGCGTCCCGGGTGGCCCCTGTATCCATGGCTCAGATCTTGTAACTGCCGTTGACGTAAGCGTTCATGACCCCATCGAACAACGCCCACTTGATACCAAGCCCGAACTTGACCGCGTAGCGCACCACCTGGCGGTCCTCGTCCGTCTTCATCACGGTCTCCAAAACCTTGCGGCTCATCGCGCCATGCTCCTTGTCGACCTCGCCATGCAGGTCGAACCAGGTAATGGCCTTTTTATCGAGCCCGTAATGGGTCTTCAACGCCTCGCACAATGTCGGGTATGCGAAGGTGTTGGTGTGGTCATTGACGAAATTATGCGAGCCGATCAGCTCGAGCAGCGAAAATTCCAGCGCCGACTTGGTCCAGGCGTGCATAACCACCAGAGAGTTGGGCACCAGCAAATCCGGGCGGCCCATCTCGTCGCGCGGAATGCCGAGCGCGTCGGTCAGGTAGAAATAGCAATCGTAGTGACTCTCGGGCGAAATTTCGGTCTTGCCCATCTCGTCCATTACAGCGCCACCCAGCGCCTCGGTCATCTCCTTGTCGTACGGGCTTTCCAGAAGTTGCTGCAGGAACCCACCGCGCCACAGCTGGGCATGCGCCAGCTTGCCGGCGTTGTTGATCATATGGGTGTGCGGGATCACCCAGAACTGGCGCGCCCAGCCAGCGACCTGCTCCTGGGTCAGCTCGCCCGCATACATCATCTTCATCAGCGGATGATGGATCAGCGCGTTGCGCTCGACGATCTCGTCGCGCAGCACGTCGAGATATTCCTTGTTATTCATCGTTCCTCTCCTGTTTGGGCGCCGCTCAGGACCAGACCGCGAAGGCCATGGCGCAGCCGGTGCCGGCGGGCGAGCGGTAGCAGGGCACGTATTCCTGCCACCGCGTTTCAAGATGGTCGGCGGCGCCGGCCACCGCGATCCAGTTGCGAATTTCCGAATTGCCGGCGTTCAGCTTGGCTGGCGGGATGGCGCCAAGCACCGCCCCGTCATTTGCCCGGCAGGCATCCAGCACCAGCCGGTCGAGTTCCTCGTCGATGGTAAAATGGCTGAGTCCCCCGGAGGCGAGGATACCGATGCGCGCATCCTCCCGCCAGCTATCGACCGCGTCGCGGATTGCTTGCCCAAGCGCAAGGCACCGCGCAGGGCGCGGCTGGTTGGGCGGGAAATAGGTGTTCAGCACCACCGGCAGAACCGGCACCGGGTCCGCTTCCGGCATCAACCGACGGTGCACGAAGCCAAAAGCATGCCCCTCGCCGTGATCGCGCGGCAACTCGCGCGATTGAGCAATATCGAAATCTCGGTCGATCAGCGTCTCGATGACATGCAGCCCAAGGTCAGCCGCCACCGGATAATCGCGCGGCGCCCGTTCCTCGTGATATTGCGAACGGGCGCGCTTCCAGTAATCCGGCGCATCATCGGGCAGTTGCAGTACGTTATTGCGGATGGTCTCACCCCAGTAAACCAGCACCGCCGGCATGTTGTCGGCGAAGAACTGCTCGTGCTGGTCATCACCGACGACAATCAGCGCATCGAGCGCGGCTTCGTCGATTTCCTGGCGCAGCCGGCTGATCGCGGCCCCGCATTTGGCGATGCGCTGGTTGATCAACTCATCAGTCAACAGGTCCATGATCGCGGGATCGGCGCGCGACAATAGATCTTCATAACTGGCCGGCTGGCCATCCTTATCAAGCAACTGGCGCTTCCAGTCGCTTCGGCCGGCGTCGATCTCGGCATGCAGACGGTAATCCTCGGCGGGGCTGTTCAGCATCGGGCTGTGCGAACTGCCGATCGCGAGCACGATCTTGGCCATGTCTCTCCTTTCGGCAAGATGGGCCAAGCCTATCAGCCTGCATTGCGCCGTCAACGAGGCGTTGGTCCAACCGCTGTCCGGCTAAATTTCGGGCAAGCAGACTGTTTCCCGTCTCGCTTGGCCGTCGCCCGCGCTACAGCATGCTCTAGAACAGGCTGATGGCGGGAATCGTATTGAGCATCGGGAACCAGGTGCCGATATAGGTTTCCGGCCAGGAAACATGCAGCACGGTATGGAACAGCCAGTAGCAGAACAGCCACACTGGGATAGCCACCAGCAGCGTCGACTTCCAGCTTTCCCGCGAGGCGTAACGGATATAGCCGATCAGGAATACCAGCACCGCCGGCAGCAGCCCGATGACCAGGGCCGCCAACGCATAGCCACCGCACCAGGCGAAATAGATCGCGCCCCGACGGCGGATTTCGTCCCTGGGCAGATCGCCGAAATCCATCACATTATCGAAATAGAGACCGCTTTTGCCTGTCTCCTCTTCCGTCGGTGCGCCCGGCGCCACGAACAGGTCGAGGAAGATTCGGAGCGCCACGAACACGGTGCCGAAGCTGCCGATCACCTGCGGCGCCAGTCGCGCGCCCAGATCCCACGCCGACGAAATCACCAATGTGTTGATGAAGATCGCCAGAAGGACGGCGTTGAAGACGAATTCGGCGTTCAGATTTTCGGATCGGAAGGCGAACGACCAGCCCGCACCCTGCCCGCCGGCCTGCCCGCGCCGCGCGCTCCAGTCGCGCTGGATCGGGCGCAGGACACCGTAAAGCGCCACCAACAGCATCACCAACACCACAGGACGGACCAGCCAGTTCCATTCATAAAGCTCGTAGGAAATGAACATGTAGCGCTCGACCACCTCACCCAGCACGAAGCCAAGCATCAAGGGCGGGCGCGGCCAGCGTAGCCGCTTCATCACCCAACCCAGCAGGCCGAAGACCAGCAGCGCCGCGATATCGCCCCAACTGTGCGAGCCCTGGCTGGCGCCGATGAACACGAAGGCGAGCACGACCGGCGCCAATATACCGATGCGAATCACCGCGATCCGCGCGAGTTGGCGCGCGAACAGGAAACAAATGCCCGCACCCAGCAGGTTGGCCAGCGCGACGCTCCAGACCAGCGTGAACGTGACGTCGAGATGCCGCGTCAGCATATCCGGCCCCGGCACCAACCCATGGATCAGGAATGCGCCCAGGATCAGCGCCATCGACGCGCTGCCAGGCACGCCGAAGGCAATGGTCGGGATCAGCGCGCCGCCTTCCTTGGCGTTGTTGGAGGCTTCCGAGGCGATGACGCCACGCACGTCACCGGTGCCAAAGCTCTCGGCCGCTCCCTTCTCGGTGCGCGCGGCATGCCCGTAGGCAACCCAGTCAATGACAGAGGCGCCGATCCCCGGCACAGCACCAAGCCCAACGCCGATCCCGCTGCACCGCAGCACCAGCCACCAGTTTCGAAATGTATCGCGCATGCCCTGGATTTGGTCGCGGGTCATGTCAGGATCGTCCGCCGCGTCGGCCGCTATCGACTTGCGGCGGATGACCAGATCGGCAAGTTCCGGCAACGCGAACAGGCCGAGCGCCAACGGCACAAGCTGCAGCCCGTCCCACAGGTAAAGCACATTGAAGGTCCAGCGTAGCGTGCCGGTTTGCGGATCGTCGCCGGCGGTTGCCACCATCAGCCCGATACAGCCGCCGGCCAGCCCCTTGAGTGGCGAACCACCCGACAGGATGGCGGCGATCGAAATGCCGAATATGCAAAACGCAAGCTGATCGGGCGTTCCGAGCGCCAGGATCACCGGGCGGATGATCGGAATGCTCACCGCCAGCATAAACGCGCCCAGGATGCCGCCCATCACCGACGCGGAGAAAGCGGCGCCGAAGGCGCGGCCGGCCTCGCCTTTTTTCGCCATCGGAAAGCCGTCCATGATGGTCGCGGCCGATCCCGCCGTCCCCGGCACGCCAAACAGGACCGAGGGGATGGTGTCGCTGGTCACCACAACCGAAAGCAGCCCCATCAGGAAGGCGAGCGCGGTATAGGGATCCATGTCCCAGGTAAAGGGCAGCAGCAGGGTCAGACCGACCACGCCGCCAAGCCCCGGCACCACGCCGAGCGCAAGACCGATCACCACGCCAAGCACGAGGAAGGCCAACCGTTCGGGATCGAGAATAATAGCCAGCGCCTGCAGCGCCATGTCGAATATGCCGACGTCCATGGATGTGCTCCCCCAATGGTTCCGTCACGCGATCGACGCCGGTTATGGCCTCGTTCAAGCGTTGGCGAACCAAAAGGTTAACACGCCGGACTGAATCAGACAGAGGGATTCTTTACCCGACTCAAACCATGCTTGTGGGTGTTATTCGCGCGCGGCAACCAGGGTTTCGGGGGCGAACAGTTCCTCGACCGTGAGCTTACGCCGGCTGACACCCTGATCGTGGCAAAAGCGCAGGAACGCTTCCAGCGTCCGACGGTTGGGCTCTACCCCGTAAGGCCAGTAATCACCGTCCGGGAACATCATCTCGCCGATCCGCCGCACTTCGTCGTAACACCAGGGAATCGGCACCTGCGAACCGACGGCGGAAACCCGCGAGATGCACCGGTTCTTGGATTCCTCGAACGCGTCATAAAGACTCCGCGCCACCCACCGGTCGCGGCGGTAAACGTCGCCGCGAATGACGATCACATGCATGATCGGGTAAATGCCGGTATCGCGAAAATAGGCTTCCTCGATAGCGCGCGAATCCGGACACAATCGCACCATGCACGGATCACCCTTGGCGAAAGGCGCCGGCGGCGAGGCGCAGAAAATTGCGTCAAGATCGCCCGCCAGCAACATGTCGC
>JAZFSB010000196.1:0-10108 GCA_036445935.1 Alphaproteobacteria bacterium
CGGATCGGATGGGGTGGCGCGTTTTTCCTATATGGCGGTGACGCCCGAGGAGCGCCGCGCGTTCGATGCCTATATCGCCCGCCTGTCGGCGACCCGGGTCAGTGGGCTCGCCCGGTCCGAGCAGTTCGCCTATTGGGTCAATCTCTACAACGCGCTCACCGTGCGGCTTATCCTTGACCATCCCGGCGTCACCTCGATCCGCGACATCGACATCTCGCCCGGCCTGTTCGCGGACGGGCCGTGGGGTGCCGCGCTGGTGACCATTGAAGGCCACGCGGTCACGCTAAACGATATCGAACACCGCATCCTGCGCCCGATCTTCCGCGACCCGCGTATCCATTACGCGGTCAGCTGCGCCTCGATCGGCTGCCCCGACCTGGGCGTGCGAGCGTTCACCGCGCAGGCTTACGAGAGCATGCTGGAACGGGCGGCGCGGGCCTACGTCAACCATTCGCGGGGCGCCCGCATCACCGAAGGCGGGCTGGTCGTGTCCAGCATCTATGTCTGGTTCGGCAAAGACTTCGGTGGCGAGGCGGGGGTGCTGAAACATCTCCGGAAATACGCCCGGGACGGCTTGCGCAAACAGCTTATCGGCATAAGCGAGATCGCCGATCACGCCTATGACTGGTCGCTCAACGCGCCCTAGCTGCGCGCGGAATTATATAGTCGGGCCAACAGCGGGGGCGGCACGCGCAGATGGAACAACAGGTGGATCGCCAGCCAGCCGGCGACGATGCGCCATTTGCCGCGACTCGAGAAGCGCCGCGACGAGGTAATCAGCGCCGGCGCTTCTATGCACAGCGTCTCCCCGGCGCGTTCCAGGCGGCGCACCATGTCGTAATCTTCCATCAGCGCGAGCGGACGGATGCCGCCCAACGCCTCATAAGCGGCGCGGCGAACCCAGATCCCGGAATCGCCGTAATAAATGCCACGCGCCCGGATGCGCTCGTAAAACCCGTCTAGCCAGCGGCTGAAATCATCGTCTCCGTCGAACAAAAGGCGGAAATTACCGCCGATCACCGCTGGGTGCCGTAGCAGCGCACAGGAAATGGCAGCCAGCGCGCCGGCGTTCAGCCTTGTGTCGGCATGCAGAAAGAACAGCACCTCACCCCGCGCCGCCGCCACGCCGGCCGCGAGCTGCGCGCCCCGGCCGCGCGGGGCCGCGATCAGCTGCGCGCCAGCGCCCCGCGCGATATCGCCGGTGCCATCGGTACTGCCACCATCGACCACGATGACCTCATGGGATGCCGTCTCTCCAGCCAGCGCCTCCAGCAAACCGGGCAAGCTCAGGGCTTCATTCAGGGTCGGGATGATGACCGAAATCAGACTGGAACGCTCAAGCGCCACGTCCATACCGGATCAACCGCCGACCGCCGGACGGCAGATCAGCAAGATGTACAGCAGCGCCAGCAGCATCACGAACGAGAAGGCGGCCAGCAGGGCGACCCGCCAAGCGAGCCGCTGCCCGGCGGTGGTGAAATAAAGGTCCGGCTTCACCAGATAGGAAGGCTTGATGAAGTGCTTGCGGCGAAACCAGATATGCTTTTCGGGCTCGGGCGGCACCAGCAGGTATTCGTTCAGCTTGCGCGACAACACCGCCATGCAGACCGTGCCGCCGAGAAATAGCCAGACGAGTAGCTTGGAATGGGCAGCGATTTCGCACATCAATGAGTGATACCCCAACCACCCGCGACGCGGCCAGGGGATTGTCGGGCCGGCATGCACAACGATCTGATATAATTTTCTCGAGAGGACGGACAGACATGAAGCGGCTGAATTTCGGCGAGGTGACGATCGACAGCCTGGTTGAGCTTCGGGGGCTGGGTTACGAGCCGAACTTTTTCTTTCCCGACGCCACCATGGAAGCATTCGAGGGCGAACTTGACTGGCTGACGCCGCATTTCTGGGACGTCGAGGCAAACACCTATATCCGCTGCATCCAGAGCTTCGTGGTGCGCACCGGGCGCCACACGGTTCTGGTTGATGCCTGTGTCGGTGACGGCAAGGTGCGGCCGTCGACGCCCGCCTGGAACGGGTTGAAATCGACCTGGCTTGATCAGCTCACTTCCCTCGGCGTCCACCCCGAAGAAGTCGATTACGTGCTGTGCACGCATCTTCACGCCGATCACATCGGCTGGAATACACGGCTTGAAAATGGAAGCTGGGTGCCAACCTTTCCCAACGCGAAATATATATTCCACAAAGCGGAATACCAGCACTGGTCGGAAGGTGGCAATCAACTGGAAGGGCCAGGCGCGGAGGATGGCAGCTTCGAGGATTCAGTCCTGCCGGTGATGACGGCCGGTCAGGTCGAGCTGGTCGACAACGATTTCGCCATCGACGACCAGTTCACGCTCGACCCCACCCCCGGCCATTCGCCTGGCCATGTCTGTATCAACGTTCGCGCCGCCGGGCGACACGCGGTGCTGGCCGGTGATGTGGTCCACCACCCGATCCAGGTCGCCTATCCGGAATGGAACAGCCGTTTCTGCATTGATGCGGCCCAATCGCGCGCGACACGCCAGGATTTCGTCGCGCGCTATGCCGACACCGACAGCTTGATCCTGCCAGCCCATTTCGCCAGTCCAACCGCGGGACGGATCGTGGGCAACGGCGACCGATGCAAGTACCAGCTCTGATCGACGCACCACCCCGCCGCGAAATCGCCACAGTTCGGAGGTAACAAGGCAACCATGAGCAAAACTCTCAAAACGATTGGCGCCGCGGCGATTGTCCTGTCACTCGCCGCCGCACCGGGATTAGCGCAACAGCCGCCCGCTTCCGACAGCGACATGCAGCGGATAGAGGATTCCTTGCGCAAGGGCATTGAGAATGTCCTGCGTGCGCTCGAGGCGCTGGTCGGCTCTGTGCCGCTCTACGAATTGCCCGAGGTGCAGAAGAACGGCGACATACTCATCCGCCGCAAACATCCCAAGCCAGCACCCAAACCGGCCAAGCCGGGCCGCAACGGCGACGCCAGCTCGACCTGATTGGCGGCAGGGTTCGCGCGGCCTTCGAGACGCCCGCTAAAGCGGGCTCCTCAGGCTGAGGTAAAACTTGGATGACATAAAAATCGCTCCTCATGCTGAGGAGCCCGCTTTAGCGGGCGTCTCGAAGCACGCAAGGTGATGGTCCCAGGTGACGAATTTCGGCGGTGCCGTCGGGTTACGCCACTCTCACATCGATTATCGCGGGCCGGCCTTCGGTGACGGCCTTGAGCCCGTTGCGCAACGCCTGCTCCAACTTCTCCGGATCCTCTACCCGTTCGCCATAGCCGCCGAAGGATTCCGCGACCTTGGCGAAATCGGGGGCATTGATGTGGGTGCCGTGGAAATTGTCGGTATCGACCGCGGTGCCATCCGGATACATCTTGAGATGCATGCCTTGCATGGCGGCGTATCGGCGATTGTTGAAAATCACCGACATGGTCGCCAACCCGAAATCGCGCGCGGCCCCCAGGCAACCCAGAACCGGATTGTACAGGAAAGCGCCGTCGCCGATCAGCGTCACCACCGGCTGATCGGGCTTGGCCAGCTTGACGCCGAGCGACAGCCCCAGCCCCTGCCCCAGCCCGCCCTGGCGGGTAAACAGGCTCTGCGGCCTGTCCGACTTGATGTGCTGGCGCAACAGCCCGGTATGGGTCGTGACCTCGTCTATATAGATCGTGCTTTCCGGCATCACCTCGTTCAAGGCGGCGCACAGCCAGATCGGATCGATCGGAGTCTTCTTGCGGGCTTCCGCCTGCTGGGCGTGCTTGCCTTCCCACAGCTTGGTGTGCTGCTCCACAAGCCGCGCCCGCCTTGCATCCACCACCGCCGCGTCGGCGCCGATCGCGCCCACAGCATCGGCCAGGTCGCGCAGCGTCTGGGCGGCGTTGCCTTCCAGATACATGTCGGCCTGCAGGCTTTGATAGACCATGGTTTGGCGATGCGGCACTTCATCGATGACCGCGATAACCGCGTTGGGCGGGCAGTCGCTGGGCGGATACCACGGCGCGCGCGCCCTGATAACGACCACCACATCGGCTTCCTCACGGAACGGCTTGAAGTCGTTGCCCTGATGCATCGGGTTGGACTTCGGGAAGTTGGCGAACAGCGCACCCGATGTCTCGACCACCGGCAGCGCCAGCAATTCGCTCAGCGCCACCAGCGCCTCGTAGGTTTCGACCTCGCGCCCCGCGGCCTCGGTCAGCACCACCGGGTTCTTCGCCTTGGCCAGTAGCCCCGCCAGCCTTTGGATATCCTCGGGCGCGGTCAGGATTTTCGGGGCCGACGGCACGGCGCGGGGTGCCTTGGGCGCCTCCCATTCGTCCATCAGGGTTTCGGTCGAAACGCTGACATAGGTCGGCCCTTCCGGCACGCGCTGCGCCAGTTCGCCGGCACGGATCACGCTTTCATAAACCGTGTGGGGGCTGCCCGCCTGCACAGCGTATTTCACCACCGGCTCGACCAACCGCGTCGTGCCACCGACGATGCTGAGATTGTTGACCCATTGCGCGCCCGGATCGAATCCTGGTTGTTCGCCATAGGTCATGGATTCGCCCGAGACCACCAACATGGGGACGCCGGCCAGACTGGCGCCATGAAGGCCCATCGCGCCCTGCAGCAGGCCCGAGCCCGCATGCAGCATCACCGCCTGCATCCGCCCGGTGACCAGCGTGTAACCAGCCGCGATATCAACCGCCAGCGTCTCATGCCAGCAATCCATGAAACCGGGTCCGTTCTTGCCATCCTTGGTCTGATTGGCGATGGCTTCCCAGACCGGCGCCCATTCGGTGCCGGGCGATGAAATGATGTAATCGACCTCAAGCTTGCGGCAAGCCTCAACCATTGCCTCGCCGCCATCCAGTTTATTGGTCATTGATCGTCTCTCCCACTCGATATTTTTCTAAAGTTTCTCGTACCCCTATTATCTCATTGCTTGATGCAGGAAACTACCCGGCAGCGGCAGACAATCGCTGGGATAAGGCAAGAGCCCCAAAAACAGGGAGAGTAAAGATGGCTAAGGGACAGATCTGGTGCCGGTATCAGGCCGACGATGGGGCATCCTTCGGCCTGATCGAGGACGATCAGGTCATCCGGGTGGATGGCACGCCGTGGGGTGACCATAGCGTCAGCGCGACCCGCCATCCGCTGGATGCAGTCAGGCTGCTGGTGCCGGTCATGCCCGGCACGTTCTATTGCGCGGGCGCCAACTACCGCGACCACATCGTCGGCCGGGCCAAGATGCATGGGCGCGAACCGAAATTCGCCACCCGTCCCGATATCGGCTACCGGGCCAACAGCGCGCTGGTCGCCGATGGCGAAGACATCGTCAAGCCAGCCGATTCCAGTGACGTGTTCGAATATGAGGGCGAGTTGGTGGCGGTGTTCGGCAAGGCGGCCCGCAAGGTGTCGCATGACGAAGCGCTGGATTGCGTGTTCGGCTGGACCATCGGCAACGATGTCAGCGAACGCACCTGGCAGGCCAGCGACCGCGCCAACGCCCGGGCCAAGAACTGCGACACATTCAAGCCCATGGGCCCGTGGATGGTAACCGACTTCGACGCAGACGCGGCGCGCACCATCATCCGGCTCAATGGCGAGGAAACCGACAATTTCGCGACCGCCAACATGATCTTCTCGGCCGCCGACTTCATCGTCGAGGTGAGCAAATACGCCACCATCCACCCCGGCGACGTGATGTGGATGGGGACGGACGGCATGCCACGAGCCATGAAGCCGGGCGACTCGGTAGAGGTCGAAATCACCGGGATCGGCGTGCTGCGGAACAATGTCGTGGCGGAAAACTGATAACGCGCCGCCTCAGTTCAACTCGAACGGCACCAATTGCGGGCCGTCATTAAGCGTGACGGCGCCGGTTTCGGAATCGAAATTGCGTTGCTTGAAAGTGCCGGCCTTCTGGGCCCGGACGATAAAGGCGATGCTCGGGCGCGGTCCGGCATGTTCCTGGTGGATCGCGCCCGGCGGCACGGCGTCGACATCACCGGGACCGATCTCGTCGCGGCCGGTCACCTTGAGCGCCGCCGGGCCTTCGTCGCGCGGCGCGTCGTCGGTGCGCTCATAGCGGTACATCGTCTCGTGCCCGTCGATCAGCCCGTACAGCGTCCACACGTCGCCATGGTCATGTATGTTGGTGATCAGGTTGGGCTTGCGCACGGTCGCGTTCAGCACGAAACCGTAATCCGGGTCCTCATAGAACAAAAGGTTCCTGACCCGGGGGGCGCCCTCGACCGTCAGCGGCCAGTTCCGCGTGCTTTCCTTGAGCCCGGGATCGGCGAGCAGCGGCTTCATCGCCTGCCTGATCTCATCCCATAGCGCCTCATCTTCCAGCCCACTGGCATAAAGCGCGCGGACCGCGTCGACGAACTGGCGGGCCGCTGGCAGGCCTGGCTTTTTCATGGTGATGTCCTTTTTCTCATATTCCGCTTACGCGGAACCGGCACCGGCCCGCTCCCCCGCCCGGCCACCCACGAAGATACTGGCGGTGGGTGGTCGGGCGGCGGAGCGGGCCGGGGCCGCCACTGCAATCCGTTACTCACAAATACGCAGCGTCAGGCCAGCCGGCAGGGTGGTTTCCTTGTTGCCGCAGGCGCGCCGCAACTGTTCCTGCTTCAGCTTTTTCGCCGTCCGGAGCGAGGCCGATGACAGGTTGGCCTTGACCAGGCGCGTACCATCGAGAACCGCGCCGGACAGGTTCGCGCCAATCAAATTGACGCGTTCAAGATTAGTGCGCTTGAACGAAGCGCCCTTCAGCGACGCGCCCTTCAGGTTAGCTCTTTCCAGGTCAGCGCCGTCAAGCCGGGCATCGTCGAGCCGCACACCGGCCATCCGGGCACGCTCCAAATCACCGAATCGCAGGTCGGCGCCGTGCAGATTTGTTCCGTTAAACCGCGCCCGCTTGGCCTCGAAATCTCGCGCATCGACCTTTTCCAGGTTGGCGTCGGCGAGATCGGCGCGCTCGAAATCACTTTGCCGCAAATCCGCCTGTTGCAGTTGCGCGCCGCGAAGGCTGGCTTTCTCGAAATCAGCGTATCTGAGCTTGGCCTTTTTCAGGTTGGCGCCATCCAGCTTGGCGCCTTCCAACTCGGCGTGGCGCAGGTCGGCGCCGCTCAGGTTGGCGCCACTAAGGTCAACACCCTTCAACTCCACTTCGCGAAGGTTGGCCTTGCTGAGATCCGCCTTGGCCAGGTTGAATTTCCGAAGGTCGGCTTCCTTGAGGTCACACCCCGCGCAGGACCCGGTCTTTTTTAGCTTCGCCAGATCAGATTCACTGAAAGCGAACGCGGCCGTGCCCCACAGCACCGCCGAGACGAAAGCCATTGTCGTCAGATGGAAAATCAAGGTTGCTGGGCGCGGGGAATGTTCGATGTACACGCCGATGGCTCTCCTGATTGGACTCTTTTGAGTCTATGGCGCTTCGCCAGCCAAGTCCATCAAAGTGAAAAATTTTCAGACCGGCGTATCCGTTCGCCGCCCCGTGCTGTCGATGAAACCCTTGACGCTTTGCAACGGCTTGCCGTCGAGCCGTGCGGCCAGCCAGTCGGCCAGATAAATGCGCGGGTTTTCGCCCATCGCCACCGACGGCGCGTCCGCGACTGAATGGTTGGCGCCCTCATAAACCAGAATTTCCTTGGGCGCCTTGATATGGTCGAACACCAGGTAGCTGAATTCGACCGGGCTGAGCTGGTCCTGCTCGCCGGCGACGATCAGCACCGGGCAGGTGATGTCGGGCGCCATCGGGCGCAGATCGATCGTCTCCGCGAACTTGTCGAACTCGACTTCGTCCTCGTAATCCGCCATCCACATGTAGCGCAGCTTGAACGACGGCGACGCCATATTGAAAATCGTATTGCATCCTGGCTCGTGGCACACGCCGGACACCGCCACCCCCTTGATCCGGTCGCCCAGCGCCGCCGCCCATTGCAGTCCCCAGTAGGTGCCGAAGCTGGTGCCGCGCACGACGATATTTTCGGTATCGATTGCCGGGTGCGCGGCCAGCCAGTCATAGGTGGCAACGGCGGCCTGCATGTGATTGGTGGCGGTCACATGAATGCCCAGCGTGACACTTTCCGCCTGGCCCGGCCCGTCGATGCTGAGCACCGCCATGCCGCGTTCGAGAAACGCGTCGCCATACATCATGACGCCGCTTTCCTTGCTTGAATCCATGCCCGGAATGTTGACCACGCAGGGGAAAGTTTCGCCCGGTGCCGGCTCATGTGGAAGATGCAAATATGCCGGTAATTCTTTGTCTTCAAACGGAATTTTTACGATATGTACAGGGCGTGGCGCGAGCTCGGCATATTTGGCATAACAATGGTTCATGCGTTCTTCGAGGTGCTCCAGCTCGGCGTTCACCTCGAAGATCGGCCAGCGCGCCGAGGCCCAAAGCAGCGAAGCGGCAAGGTAGCTTTCGCGCGCCGCGATCAGCCGTCCATCGGCCTCGAAGGTTTCGGCCTTGGCTTCGCGGCGGCGCGCGGCATTGGAGAATTCGCGCACGAAATCGCCGACCCACTTGATCCGTGCCGCGGCGGCGCGGAATTCAGGCACCCCCTGCGGCGCGACCGGTGCGCTCATATAGCCGATCCGGCCCTGGTCCCATTCGACACCCACCGTGCGGATCACGGCGTCGAGAATCCAGCGCTGTTCCTGCCAGCGCTTCATGCGCCCGTCCACTTTTGCCGACATCGAAGGTTTTTCCCATTTCGTTGGCGATAAAGGAGAAACGCTACCCGCCCCCGAGCTGTCGGGCAAGGCAGGGGCAAAATCATGGGTTAACAGACGGTCAACCCTTTGCCGATAAGTTGTACTGAGACAACGACTTAGGAGAACAGCGCGTGACACCCCGTCAGGCCATTCTGATCAAGGAAAGCTACGAAAAGTTCGGCCCCAACAGAGAACTGGCGGCGAAGCTGTTCTACGACAACCTGTTCAACATTGCGCCCGAAACGCGGGCGCTGTTTCCCGACGACATGACGGGCCAGTATCACAAATTCACGGCCATGTTCCGCATCATCGTCGGCACGATCGACAAGTTCGACGAACTGGAAAAGCAACTGCGTGGGCTCGGGGCCCGGCACGCCAAATACCACGCGCGGGACGAGCATTTCGGCGCGGTCGGCGAGGCGCTAATGATGATGCTGGCGAAGCGTTTCGGCACGTCTTTCACGCCCGAGCTGAAATATGCCTGGACGGCGGCCTACTGGCGGCTTGCCATGATCATGCAGGACGCCGCCGAGAAAGCCGCGCCCAAGCCGGCCCCGGCAACCGCGGACCCGGAATTCTATTACGTCGGTTAGAGCATTTTCCAACTCAGCCGCGTGGCAGGGCGCCTTCGGCCTGCAGTTCGGCGACCGCCTTGGCACGCCACAGCGTCCAGCCGCGCCGCCAGGTTTCCTTGGCATCCTGGCGCCCGACAGTCGCGCGCACCTCGTCCTCGTCTAGATAGACCACCTTGCCGCCCTGTCCGGCAATCATGATCGCCTGCATCTGAAGTTTGGCAGAGACTTCCAGATAGATGCTGCGCACGCAGACCAGCGGCAGCGACTCCGCCACCACCGTGGCGCCGTGGCCGCGCATCATCGCCGCCGGCGACGCACCCAGCACGTTCGCCAGCGCCTGGCCGAGATAGGGCGAGCTGATGATGATGTCACCCGAAGGCTGGAAATCGCGGATTTCGAAAATCGGCACGCCAAGCCCGATGAAGGCGCCGGTATTGACCAGCGGGCGCAACGGCACCTCGGTCACCCCGAAAGGAATGACGGATGGCGAATGGTTGTGCACCACCGCGTGAACGTCGGGGCGTTCCTTGAATATCTCGCCGTGGATGTAGCGCTCCAGGTACATCGACTGGCCCTTGTCGTCGACAGCCAAGCTGTCGAGATCAAATTCGAAGATGTCCGCGCGCGTCACCAGCTCCGGCGCAAGCGCGCGGGCGATGTAATAGCGCTCAGGATCGTCCGGCTTGCGCACGCTGACATGGCCATAGGCGTCCACCACCCCGTGCGCCGCCAGCACCCGGTACGCGATCACCAGTTCGTCGATAAAATCCATGCTATGCCCCACTGACTACTTGGTTTCATCGACGTCGCGAACTTCGGTGTTCATGG
>JAZFSB010000197.1:0-3669 GCA_036445935.1 Alphaproteobacteria bacterium
CCCAAATTGAGAAACAGCCACGAAAACCGCGCCCGGCCGGTTTCCAGCGCGGCCGAATACAGATCGTCGCCCCCGAGTCCGCCAAGCCGGTAGATGTCTTCCTCAACCTCTTCATTGATAACGTCGATCACATCATCGACCGTGATTGCCCCGATCAGCCGCTGATCGTCATCAACCACCGGCGCGGACGTCAAATCCTGCTGGGCAAACAGAAAGGCGACTTCCTCCTGGTCCATCCCAGCCGGCACGGTAACGATATCGGATTCCATGACATCGCCGATCCGCACCGGCCGCTTGTTGCGCAGCACATGGCTGAGCGCGACCATTCCGACCGCCCGGTGGCGGGGATCGACCACGAAAATATCATAGAATTCGTTCGGCAAATCGTCGGCTTCGCGCATGTAGTCGATAGTCTCACCCACCGTCCAAAATGCCGGAACGGCAACGAAATTGCGCTCCATAAGCCGGCCGGCGCTATCTTCGGGAAAGGCGAGACCTTCCTCGAGCATGGTCCGAAGCGCCTCGGGGATGGCGTACAGGACCTGGCGCTGCTTGCTCTCTTCAAGCGTGCTCAGCAGGTTCAGCGCATCGTCGGTCTCGAGCCGGGCGATAGCGTGGGCCAGGGTCTGGGTGCCGAGCTGGGCCGCCACTTCGTCGCGAACGCCGGGCTCAAGCTCGGGCAGCACTTCGGGGTGAAAGTCGGGCCGCAGATATTCGACCAGACGTTCACGAAGATGGTGCCTGATCTGCTGCAGCAGGTCCGCCAGTTCCGGCGGGCGCAGCGGCTCCACGAGCAGGCGGGCACGGAACCGGTGCTCGTCTATCAGCGCGCGGACAACCAACGACACGAGTTCGGGGTTCAGCCCGACATGTTCCTCGGCCTGATGCGGTGGCGCGTCGGTGTCTGTTACCGGTTCCGCCATGACGTTACCGTTCTCCGGGTGGCCCTATTGGGGTCCCAATATCCGCCGTAAAATAGGGCCCGCGACATGGCCACGGACCCCTGTGGTCTAGTAAGCCGCCAAGTCTGGTGCGGTCGAGAAGACTCGAACTTCCACGGGATTTCTCCCACAGCGACCTCAACGCTGCGCGTCTACCAATTCCGCCACGACCGCATAAGAAATAGACTTGCCTTGCCAAATTGCTGAATACTGGCGGCCCGGAGATAGCAGTTTGCCATGCTGACCGCAAGAACAAGTGAAACGAATTTACCCGACCTCGCCTGGCGCGAGGCGTTCGACCGCCCGGTTCCCTACCAAGACGCGGTGGCGGAGATGGAGGAACGGGTCGCGGCAATCCACGCCGGGACGGCGCCCGAGATGGTCTGGCTACTGCAGCACCCCCCGCTCTACACCGCGGGATCGCTGGCCAAGCCGGAGGATTTGCTCGATCCCGACCGGCTTCCGGTATACCGCACCGGGCGCGGCGGCCAGTATACCTATCACGGGCCGGGCCAGATCGTCGGTTATGCGATGCTCGATCTGGGGCGGCGCGGAGGCGATGTCAGGCGCTACGTGCGCGACCTGGAAAGCTGGCTGATCGCCACGCTCGCCCGATTTTCAGTCCGCGGTGAACGGCGCGACGGGCGGGTCGGTATCTGGGTCGATCGCGGACCGGCGTCCGGCGGCGGGCGGCGGGAAGACAAGATCGCCGCCATCGGGGTGCGGGTGCGCCGCTGGGTCGCCTATCACGGTGTCGCGCTCAACGTGGAGCCCGATCTTGAACATTATTCCGGCATTGTACCGTGCGGTATCGCCGGGCATGGCGTGACCTCCCTGGTCGATCTCGGCATCACCGCCACGATGGACGAAGTTGCCGCCGTCATGCGCGAAAGCTTCACCGAAATTTTCGGACGCGAGATTACTCAAACCGTCGGAAGCTGAACGAAGCCGGGCGCGTCGGGGTGCGGCGCCGGGCTTTCGGTCACGCTGGTAACCCGGGCGGCGGGCGGTCCCTTATGGCAGACGGCCAGCATATCGCGCACGTCGGGCTCGGGGCCGGCGAACAGCGCCTCGACCGTGCCGTCCCGCCGATTGCGTACCCAGCCGGCAAGATCGCGCGCGGTTGCCTGATCGACGGTCCAGCCGCGAAACCAGACCCCCTGCACGCGGCCCTCGATGCGGGCCTGAACAGCGACCCTGTCAGCCATCGCTCTGTGTCAGTACGATGAATTTCGCCGCCGCCGTGATCTCATCGCGCAAGGCCTCGCGCCGGCTTTCCGCGTCCGCATCCGCGCCCCAGCGGTCGGCCTGGTACAGATCATCCAGATGGGCCGCGCGCCAGGCTTGCTCCGCGTCGATCCGGCCGGCCGCCAGCGCCAGCCCCAGCGCCACCGAGCCCGCGGCCGCGGTCACGGCATGAAGACCGGTCAGGCGAAAATCATCGAAAGCGGCGACCGCCGTAAAAATCGCGAGTAGCGCGTCGTTACTTTGCGCCATCGGCGAGATCCCGCTGGTAACGTTCAACGTGGCCCCATGCGTGGTACCCAGCCAATCGAGCACCGGCTGCCATTCGGTGGATTGACGATCGACGAGGTCGGCCGGCCCCTCGGCCCGGTAACACAGCAGGTCGGCTCCCCCAAAGGCAGCGACCTGTTCGATCACCTGCGCACGGTTCGGCGCGGTGCGGTCGACCGTGCTGTTGGCAAGTCGGGTGAGCGGCATTAAGACGGGTTCGATCTCATCACCCTGTTCGCGCCATTCGACGGCGATGGCCTCGCCCATCTGACGGGTCGGCACGCGCAGGGGCTGCCGGCCGGGTGTGCGCACCGATTTTCCGTCAAGCGCCACGAAGAACACATCGCCCTCGCCTGGCTCGGCGGTCACCTCCTTATAGAACCGTTTCATTGACCGAACAGGCTTTTCAACCCCTTACCAAGGCCGTCGCCGATACCTTTAAGCGTGCGCTCGACTCCGTCGGGGAGAGACGGATTGCCAGGCGTGGGCGATTCCGGCGCCGGGGCTGGCTGGGCCGCCTGCGCGGGTTGCGGCGCTGGCGCGGGTTGCGGCGCCGCCGCCTTGCGCGCGGGACCGACCGCGGGCGGCTTGCCGCTCAGCGCCGCGACGCAAGGGTTGTTAGCGGCTGTCGAGGCGGGTTGCGCGGAGGACTCCCCGGACACGCCACCGATTACCGACCCGAGAAAACTTCCCGTGCCGGTCACCATGCCGGTCACCACGCCGACCGCCCCCTTGGCAATCGCTTGGGCGTCGGGATAGACCGACGGCGCGGCAAACTGGCCAGTGATCTTCACCGGCACCAAAAGCGCCATGACGCTGGCTTCCTTGGCGTGCGGCACCAGCGCGAAATCGAGTGTCTCATTGGCGAGGTTCGCACCGCCCTGCCCCCGGACCGACGCTCGCGTTGTGTCGAACAATGTCACCAGGCTTCTGAGCCGCCCACGTTTGATGGCATAGCGCCCAACCAGACAGTTGATCCCGATGCCCTTTTCGCGCGAACCAAACGGCGAGATCAGCTTGAGCAAATCCGCCGAGGCCAGATCGATCAGCTCGTCACGCAGCCTTCCATCCTTCATGGTCACCAGCAGATTGCCGTTGAGTCGCGCCATGATGGCGCGGACGGAACCGCCTCTTCCCCTTACATTGACGCCGAAATCCACCTTGCCCGTGACCAGACCGGGACGCCCCGCATCCTTGAGCAGCACCGCCAGAT
>JAZFSB010000198.1:0-2870 GCA_036445935.1 Alphaproteobacteria bacterium
GGAGCGGGGCTGAAGACCCGCGCGGTGCCGCACACCTCGGGTTCGGCACACGTGCCGTTGGTCGACAAGGGCCAGCTCACGTTCGGCGTCAATACCACTCAGCAGATCAGCGCGGGCGTCGCCGGCACCGCCCAGTTCAAGGGGCGCGCGACCAAAAACTGGGTCATTGCGGCCCGTCTGGTGCCGTTGCCGGTGGGGGTGCTGGTGAAAAAGAGTTCGCCCTACCACACGCTCAGGGATCTGAAGGGCAAGAGATTGACCGTTGGTTACACCGCGCAGAAAACGGTGCTGTTCGTCCTCAATGGCTTTCTCTTAAACGCCGGCATGAATGAAAGCGACTTCAAGGGCGTGAAGGTGCCCAACACCTCGGCGGGAGCGCAGCTGTTCGTCAAGGGCCAGGTCGACGCGTCATTTTCGTCGCTGGGCGGCGCGCGGCTGCGCAGGGCGGACGCCAAGGTCGGCGGCATTCGCATTCTTGGTATGTTCAACACCCCGAAAGCCGTCGTTGCCATGCAAAAGGGGTATCCAAACTCTCACCTCATCCAGCTCAAGCCCGGCAAGCGCAGCATCGGCGTCGAGAAGCCAATCTGGGTGATGGCGTTCGACATGGTGCTGATGACCTCAACCAAGACCCCGGACGAGGTCGTCTACAAGTCGGTCAAGGCGCTGTATGGCGGCAAGGCCGGGCTGGTCAAAATTTCGCCGGTCTTCAAGCGCTTTAAGCCCAGGAAAATGATCCCCGAATACAAGGGCGTGAAGCTGCATCCCGGCGCACTTAAGTTTTATTCGGAGGTCGGGCTCCGGCCCAAGGGTTGAATCATCGTTCGGCGCCGGGGCGAATGGCGCGTCCCCCCGCCGCCGCCGATCTGTCGCGGTAGACCGGTCGTTCAGCCGTCATGACCGAAATGCCCACGCCCGGCAGAGCCGAGCGCCTGTCGCCGGCCCCGCGGCCTGTCCGCACGCTGATTATTGCGTTGGCGACGATTCTGGTGATCGGATCGATCGCCAAGGCGACGGACTTCTATCGCACCGCCGGGCTGCAGCTCTATGACCAGCAGTTCATGTTCCCGATGATCGGGGCCGCGTTCCTGCTGACCTTCGTCCACCTCACGCCGCGGGGGCAAATTCGCGAAAGCAGCGTTCCCTGGTACGACTGGTTCCTCGGCCTTTCGGGGTTGATCGCCTGCTGCTACCTGGCGTGGGAGTATCCCCGGTTGGCCGATATCGTGGTCTACCAGCCGGCGGACGCGGTGATTTGCGGCGTCGTCGTCATGGTGCTTTGCGCCGAGGGCATTCGACGGTCGGTGGGGACGGTCCTGCTGGCCGTCCTGCTCGGGTTCATTGCATTCGGCGTCGCCGGCCAGCATATCCCGGGCCAGCTTCAGGGCCAGGTGATCGAGTTCGGCGATCTCGTGACCTATCTTTCGTTCGACACGAACGCGCTGATGGGCGTTCCAATGCGCGTGGTGACGACCATCGTGATCGCGTTCCTGCTGATGGCGGCGCTGATGCGGCCTTCCGGCGCAGCGGAGTTCCTGAATGACGTCTCCATTAGCCTGATGGGGCGTTACCGCGGCGGTGGCGCCAAGGTCGCAATTACCGCATCCAGCCTGTTCGGTTCGATCTCGGGCAGTGTCGGCGCCAACATCATGTCGACCGGCGCATTCACCATCCCGATGATGAAGCAGGGCGGATACCGCGCCGAATCCGCCGGGGCGATAGAGGCGGTGGCGTCCACCGGAGGCCAGCTCATGCCGCCGGTAATGGGCGCGGTTGCGTTCGTCATGGCGGATTTTCTGCAGGTCGATTACATCGAGGTCTGCATCGCCGCGCTGATCCCGTCGGTTCTGTATTACAGCGGGCTGTTCGTGCAGGCCGACCTTGAGGCCGCGCGCCAGGGAATCGAGCGGATCGACGCCACCCGGATTCCGCGTCTCGCCCGTGTTCTCAAGCAGGGCTGGATCTTCACCATCCCGTTCGCGGTGCTCGTCGTCGCCCTGTTTTTCCTCAACCACGAACCGGAAGAGGCGGCGCTCGAGGGCTCCCTCGCCTTCATCGTCCTGGGCCTGGCCTTCGGCTACAAGGGCCGCCGCCTGAGTTTGCGCGACATCTTCTGGGCGGTTGCGGAGACCGGGGTGCTTGTGATCGACCTGGTGATGATCGGCGCCGCCGTCGGCATGATCATCGGCATTATCGCGAAATCGGGCCTCGGCTTTGCGCTGACGCTGTGGTTGTCGCAGATCGGCGCCGGAAATCTGATCCTTCTGCTGGTCCTGTCCGCGATCGTCTGCATCGTGCTCGGCATGGGCATGCCGACGATCGGCGTCTATGTTCTGGTCGCAACGTTGGTCGCGCCGGCGATGGTCGAGACCGGCGTCTCGCCGATGGCCGCTCACATGTTCGTGCTCTATTACGGGATGCTGTCGTTCATCACGCCGCCGGTCTGTATCGGAGCATTTTTCGCTGCCAAGCTTGCCGAGGCGGATCAGATGCGGACCGGTTTCGTCGCCATGCGGTTCGGATGGTCGGCCTTCGTGGTGCCGTTCCTGTTCATCTTCTCTCCCAGCCTGCTGCTGGAAGGCGGCCCGCTCACCCTGATGCACGACGTGACCACCGCCATCATCGGAGTATGGCTGGTATCGGCTGCGCTGGTCGGCTATTTCGTGCGCCCGCTGGGGCCGGGTGCGCGCTTAGCCCTCGGCATCGCCGGGCTGGGGCCGTTGATTCCCGCAGGCACTTTTCCCGGCGCCTGGTGGACGGACATCGGCGGCCTGCTGCTTGCCGCCGCCGTCCTCAGTCCCGATTACCTCGCCAGGCGGCGCGCACGGGCGGCGTCCGCCTCTTGAGCCTCCGCCTCGATGGAACGCTTC
>JAZFSB010000199.1:0-2915 GCA_036445935.1 Alphaproteobacteria bacterium
CGGCCGTCGGCGCTCAACCCCGACGCGCCGCAATGGACCCATCCCGTGGTGCGCACCCATCCCGAGACCGGCCGCAAGGCGTTGTTCATCAACCGGCTGATGACCATCCGGATCGAGGGCATGGCGCGGGACGAAAGCGACGAGATTCTGAATTATCTGTTCGACCATATGGAAAATCCCGACTTCATCTATGAACATGTCTGGTCGGTAGGGGATTTGATGATGTGGGACAACCGCTGCTCGATCCACGCGCGCACCTGGTTTCCGCCCGACTCCGAGCGCATGATGCGCCGGGTCACGGTGCGCGATCCCTCGCCCGTGGCATGAGGTAGGACGGAAGGACGAGATGCCCAGGGTTCTGACAGACGCGCAGCTTCGCGATTACCGGCGCGAAGGGTTCGTCGCCCCGCTCGACGCCATTTCGCCAGAACAGGCCGCCACCCATCTTGCCATGATAGAGGCCTACGAGGCCGAGATCGGCGAGGATGTGAGCAAGCACATCCGGGTGCGCGCGGTGCTGGCCTTCAAGTGGCTGCTTGACCTGGCGCGCACGCCGCAAGTTGCCGGCGCGTTGCAGGACACTATCGGCCCCAACGTGCTTCTGTTCCTGTCCGGCGTATGGTCGAAGCGGCCTGCGGCGGGCAAGTTCGTGTCGTGGCACCAGGACGGCGCCTATAACCCGTTCGACCGCAATGTCGGCGCGACCGGCTGGATCGCCTTCACCGACTCGACGCCCGAGCGCGGCTGCATCCGGGTGATCCCCGGCAGCCATCTTCTCGACCATGTGAAGCACGAGGAAACCTACGATCCCGACAATCTTCTGTCGCGCGGCCAGACCGTGGTCGGCGCGGACGAGACGACGGCGGTCGATATGGTGCTGCGGCCGGGCCAGTTCTCGATCCATCACGAACAGGTGGTGCATGGCTCCGCGCCCAACCTGTCGGATGCGCGCCGGCTCGGCATTTCACTGGCCTGCGTGCCGACCGAGGCTGTGCCGCTGTCCGGTCTCAAGTCCGGCGTGCTGATCGCGGGTGACAATTTCCCCGGTCATTGGGAACTCGACCGCGAACCCGCCTTCGATCTCGACCCGGTCGGGATGGCCGAGCTGGAACGGGTCCAGCGGGCCTACCGCGACCCGTCGAAAACCATCCGGGCAACCGAAGTGGCCGGCTGATGCCGATTGGCGCGGCGGTGCTATACTGAACATCGAACCGACTACGGAGCAGACGCACCATGGACACGATCGAAAAGCCGGACAGCTTCACCGTCACCTCGCTTGAGGGGCTGAATGGTATCTACAAAAAGCCGGCGGCGACCGCGACCGAGAAGGAAACCGATTACGTTACCGCGCCCGGGGCTGCCTTCATCGCCGGATCGCCATTCCTGATCCTCTCGACGGCGAGCGAGAGCGGGATCGATTGTTCGCCCAAGGGCGACGCGCCGGGCTTCGTGCAGCTGCTTGACGACCGCACGCTGTTGATCCCCGACCGGCCCGGCAATAACCGAATCGATGGCATGAAGAACATCCTCGCCAATCCGAAGGTCGGGATAATTTTCATGGCGCCCGGCGCGAACGAGACCTACCGCGTCAACGGCAGCGCGAAGATAAGTGTCGATCCCGCGCTGCTTGCACGCTTCGAGGTCAACGGCAAGCTGCCGCGCGCGGTTATCGTCGTGTCCGTGGAGGAGGCCTTCAATCACTGCCCCAAGGCGCTGGTACGCGCCAGGCTGTGGGATGAAGATTCAAAGCAAAGCCCCCGGAAGGTTCCGACCCAGGGTGAATTTGGTGCTTTCCGCGATGGCGGCGATGCGGAATATGCCGCGAAATACGACGCCGAATACGCGATCCGGATCCCCAAGGAACTGTACTGAGCACCAGGAATTACCAATATGCGGATGAAGACTATCGGCGCGGGCGATGCCGCCATTTCGATCCCGGCGGTGGGGCTTGGCTGCAATGCTTTCGGCCGGCGTATCGACGCGGCGGCGACCGGGCGCGTGGTTCATGCCGCGATCGACGCCGGCATCACCTTTTTCGACACCGCGGAAGGCTATGGCAATGGCCAGTCGGAGGATTTTATCGGCCGCGCGCTGGGCGCGCGCCGCGGCCAGGTGGTGATCGCCACCAAGTTCGGTTGGGGGCTCGAACATGTGCCGGGCAAGGGTACGGGCTCGCGCGAGAATATCAGGATCGCGGTCGAGGGCAGCCTGAAGCGGCTACGTACCGACGTGATCGATCTGTACCAGATCCACAAGCCTGACCCGAAGACGCCGATCGGCGAAACACTGGCGGCGATGGACGCGCTGGTCACGGAAGGCAAGGTACGGCTGATCGGCTGCTCCAACTTCTCCACGGCCCAGCTCGATGAGGCGATGCGGGTCGCCAGGGACGCCGGCATTTCGTCGTTCGTCACCGCCCAGAACCGGTGGAGCGTGCTCAACCGGGGGATAGAGGATGATCTGGCACCGGCCTGTGCCTCGCACGGTGTCGGCATCCTGCCCTATTACCCGCTGGAACGCGGGCTGCTGACCGGCAAGTACCGGCGCGGCGAGGCGGCGCCGGAAGGCGCCCGGCTCGGTGGGGCGGAAACGGGGAGCGCCGATTTCGACACCATCGAAGCGCTCGAACGTTTTGCCATTTCGCGCGGCCACGACCTTCTGACTCTGGCGGTTTCCTGGTTGGCATCAAAGGATGTGGTGGCAAGCGTGATTTCCGGCGCGAGCCGTCCCGAACAGCTCGCCGTCAATGCCGCGGCTGGCAATTGGGAATTGACGCCAGACGATTACGCTGAAATTGACCGCATCCTGACGTAGGGCGCTATTTCGCTTTCCGGAATACCCGGCGGTGCGCTACCGGTTGGCGATACCCGCAGTGATAAGCCGCCTCAGTCGCGAATGTCCTGCAACAGCCATTC
>JAZFSB010000200.1:0-2002 GCA_036445935.1 Alphaproteobacteria bacterium
CCAACTGCCGCAGAAATCGGAATATCAGGAGGTCAAGGACGCGCTCGCCGCCGGTGTCGAGCTGGCATCGGGCTATCGCGACGAGGAACCATTGCCCGAAACCTATGACGTCAACGGCATATTGCTGGGCCGCCCGTTCAAAATCACCCGGATCGGCCCGGTGAGACTGTTCTGCGACGATGTCGAAGCGACGCTGTCCTTCTATCGCGATACGCTGGGCTTCATCGTGACGGAAGAGGTCGACTATAAGGGGCACCGCTGCGTATTCCTGAGGGTCAACACCGAGCATCACTCGATGGCGCTCTACCCGATGGCGCTCAGGGCCGAGATCGGCGCGAGAGAGGATTCGCAGCTTTTCGCGTTTGCGGTCCAGCTCGCCAATTACCAGCAGCTCAAAAACGCGGTCGCGTTCTTCAAGGAGCAGGGCTGCGAGATCCGCGACCTGCCGCCCGAGCTCTATCCCGGCATCGATTACACTGCCTTCGTGATCGACCCGGACGGGCAGATGATCCAGCTCTACTGCTACATGGAGCAGGTCGGCTGGGACGGAAAACCGCGCCCCGCCGAGCTGCGCCGCAAGGTGACGCCGGGCGCATGGCCGGAAACCATCGACGCCCTGCCGGACAGCTATATGGGTGAGCCGTTCCTCGGCCCGTTTGGCTGAGGCAGGCGAGGCGATGGCCGACGATCGCATCCCGACGCATATCTGGGTCGAGGCCGAGTTGCGCCGCTGCTCGGCCGCCGCCATTCCCGCCGTGGTGGTGCACAAGGGCGAGCGCATGGGCGGGGCCGTGATGCTAAAGACCTGGCAGCAAGGCGTTGGCTGCCGGCTGATGTCGCAGATGCGCGATCTCGACGGCAAGCTCTCCTGGTACCCGGCGCACAAGGAAGACGTGATCCCCGAGCCCGACGCCGACGAGCGCATCCGCCGCGCCATCGATCGTGACCCCGACCTGTGGGTCATCGAGGTCGAAACGCGCGACGGCAATTACGATTTCGGCGCGGTGCTGTAAGGCGGGCCGAAAAAATATCGTCATGCGCGGGCTTGATCCGCGTATCTCCTGCCGCGTGAATTCACATTTTGTTTCAATGGTTTGCAAGATACGCGGGTCAAGCCCGCGTATGACGGGTTGAGAGAACCCGCCAATCCCCTACCCCAGCGACCGGTCGCGGTATTTTTCGATTTTCGCCTCGTCCACCTCGATCCCCATGCCGGGACCGTCGGGCACGACGACAGCACCGTCTTCCAGTCGGAACGGCTCGCGGATCAGGTCGTCGATATAGTAGATGCCGCCAACATTGCCGCTCTGCGCCTCGGCCGGGGTCGAAACCGGCACCACGCAGGACAGCGTCACGGGTATAGCGGCGGCGGCGAGGTGGATATTGGCGAGGTTGCCGACCCCGGTTTCGACCGAGCCGTTGACGTTGCACGGAAAGCGCGCGGCGCGCGCGGCCGCCGCGACTTCCATCGCGCCATGCAGCCCGCCCGGCTTGGTGGTGTAAATGGAAACGATATCGGCCGCTTTCGCGCGAAAGATTTCCAGCACGTCGCGCGCCGTCCAGGCGCTTTCATCGGCCATCACCGGCGTTTCCAACGCGTGCAGAACCTCGGCCATGCGGTCGATGCCTTCGACCGGCTGTTCGGCGTATTTCAGCCGGTAGGGTTCCATCGCCCGGATGGTTCGCACCGCGTCGCGCGGCGTGGCGTAACCCTGGTTGGCATCGACGCAAAGATCGGTCGCGTCGCCTACCGCGTCGCGCACCCGGCGGACGATCTCGACATCGCGCGCGGGCTCGACCCCGATCTTGATCTTGATGGTGCGGATGCCTTCCCCCACCACCTTGCGGCATTCCTCGACCGCGTCCTCGATCGGCAGCAGCCCGATCGAATGGGTCACCGGCACGCGGTCGCGCACCTTGCCGCCGAGCAGCTGCCACACCGGCACGCCGGCCGTGCGTCCGGCCAGATCGTGCGCCGCCAGATCGACCGCCGCCTTGGCGT
>JAZFSB010000201.1:0-7971 GCA_036445935.1 Alphaproteobacteria bacterium
TGCGCGCCATCATGGGCCAGCTGCCGCTCAGCGCCGGCACGATAACCTTCGACGGCGCCTCGACCGCCGGGCTCGCCACCCACCGCATCGCCAAGGCCGGCATCGGGCTGGTGCCGGAAGGCCGCCAGATCTTCCCCAACCTGACGGTGCGCGAGAACCTGGTGGCGACCGCGCACAACGCCGCCGGCCGGCCCAACCCGTGGACGCTGGAGCGCGTGCTCGCGACCTTCCCGGCGCTGGACGTGCGGATCGACGGCATGGGCGACGAGCTGTCGGGCGGCGAACAGCAGATGCTGGCCATCGGCCGGGCGCTGATGACCAACCCGAAGCTGCTCATCCTGGACGAAGCGACCGAGGGGCTGGCGCCGCAAATCCGGACCGAAATCTGGACCCGTCTGGCCGCTCTCAAGGCAGAGGGCCAGTCGATCCTGGTGATCGACAAGAACGTGGCGGCCCTGACCCGCATCGCCGACCGCCACTACATCATCGAAAAAGGCCGCGTCGTCTGGTCCGGCACCTCGGCAGAACTCACCCAAGCCACCGACATCCAGCACCGCTATCTGGGGGTGTGAAAAAAGGCGCCCCGGTTTCCCGGGGCGCCTTGGTTGCTATTGCCGAGGGCTTGAGTTTATTCGCCCTGCAGCAGGAGCTTTTCGAGCTTGGCGAAGACGTCGGCGGGGATCTTCTTTTTCGCCGCTGCCCAGGTTGCGCCATAGACCGTCGCGGTGAAAGCCTTGCCGGCTTTACCTTCGAGCTCGATCGCCTTTACGCCGGCCTTGAAGACCTTGGCGTTGTCGATGTCGGCCAGTTTCCGCATGTGCGGGCCGCTGGCTTTTTCGAAGGCCAGTCCGGCCGCGTCGATGGTGTCGCGGTCCTTCTTGGACATCGAGTTGTACTTGTCCAGGTTGATCGCCGCCATCGAGGACGAACGCCAGAAGCCGGGTCCGACACGGTATTTGATGTATTCGGTCCAGCCATAGCGGAAAATGCCGCCTTCCGGCCATGCCAGCCCCTTGACCAGCCCGCGCTGCAGCGACGTGTAGACGTCACCCGGCGAGATATTGGTCGGGCGCGCGCCCATCGCCTTCATGAAGGGATGATAGAGCGCGGTGGAGCGCATCGTGAAGCCCTTGAGATTGAGGCCGGTTTTATCGCTGATGCGCGGCTTGTCGAGCAGATAGATGTGGAACCTGGATGATCCCTCGAACGGATGGGCGAGGATGCGGGAGTTCAATCCCTTCTTCCAGCAATCCTGCAGGACATCCCAGGCGCCGTTCGTGCGGATTTTCGCCTGCGAAGTGGTCGACAGGGGAACCACCCGCGCGCACGGGACCAAACCCGCGTAATAGCCGCTGGGGCCGAACATCAGGTCGATGGCGCCGCGTTTCAAGGCAGCACCCTGCTTCCTGTTCGGAATAACCTCGGGCCCGCCCTTGTAGTTCAGGGTGATCCCGTTATTGGCCTTGTTGACCGGTTCATGGAATAGATCGAAATACGCGACCGACTGGTCATGCGTTTTCGTAAGGCTTGTCGTGACGTTGAGTGTCGCCGCCTGTGCCGACGAAGCGATAAAAGCAGCCGCGGATATGCCGGCTATGGCTGCGAGTGATTTGATATGCACCATGTTGATACGTCCTCCCTTTTGCCAGTCGCCTGACCTGATTTATGGATTGAATCGGCGAATGGCGGCAACGATGGCATTATCGAGATGCAATCGCAACGCCATATGGCGAGAATCAGGCCGATAAATTTCACGCGTATAAACCGGATGATGCAAAACGCGGGCTTTCTGTTCCGGGATGGCGGGGCATCGGCCGCTAGCAGGGGGCAATCGATTGTGTTAGGAACATTTCTAGGCCGCATAAACGGCATGAAATAAATCACGATAACCTGGGCATCAAATAAATCCGCCTGGGATCGAACGGGGAGTTGCGAAGCCGGGTCCGGCTATATTTTCAAAAGACACATTCGACGAGTGCGCGCCCGTACCTAGGCGGCAAGATGCGCGGGCTCGTGTGATGTGGCGGCGGGGGGAAAGGAAATTAACGGTGAGCGGACTTTTTAAATCATACAATTACCTGCTTCATGGCATGGCGATTTGCGCCGGGATCACGATTTCCGTGGCTGTTCTCCTGATCATCATCGATGTGTTGATGCGCATCGTGAGCCTGGATCCCTTTCTGTTCATTCTGACCACGGTCGAATACAGCCTGCTTTGGTTCACCATGCTGGCGGCGCCCTATCTGGTGCGCATCAAGGGGCATGTCTTTATCGACGCGGTGACGCAGTTTTTGCCGCCGCGCATCAAAAGGATCGTCGCCAAAATCGTCTATCTGCTCTGCATCATCGCCTCGCTGGTCTATTGCTATCACCTTGTCCTGCTATTGATGGAAGCCATCGAGTCAGGCGAGATCGACATGCGCAGTTTTGAAATTCCGATGTGGATTCTGTTCGCGCCCATGCCGCCTTGCTTCTTGATGTGCGCGATGGAGTTTGGCCGTTTCCTGATCGGCATAGACGACATGTATGACCAGACGATCGCCGAGCGGGAGAACGTGTGATGGAGTGGTACTGGGCGTTATGCACGTTGATCGGGATGGTTATTTTCTTCATGGCGATGGGCATTCCCGTCGCGTTCACCTTTATCCTGACCAATCTCATCGGGGTGATGATTTTTTACGGCGATACGGTTGGCTGGATCCAGATCGCCGATAATTCAACGCAGTTGATCACACGCTTTACCCTGGGGCCGGTACCCATCTTCATCATGATGGGCGCGCTGTTTTTCCATACGGGCCTCGCGATCCGGGTTTTCAACGGGCTTGATGTGCTGTTTGGCAAGCTGCCGGGACGATTATGTTTCCTGACGGTCGCCGGCGGCTCGATCTTCTCGACGCTCACCGGGTCAAGCATGGCCAACACCGCGATGCTCGGCTCTCTCATGGTGCCCGAGATGCAAAAGCGCGGCTACAACTCGCGCATGTCGATGGGGCCGATCCTGGGCACCGGCGGTCTCGCCATGATCATCCCGCCGTCGGCGCTTGGTGTGTTACTGGCTTCGGTTGCGAACATCGATGTCGGGCGTCTTCTGGTCGCGGGCTTCCTGCCCGGATTTCTGCTTGCCGCGCTTTACGCCATCATGATTTACGGCCAGCTGAAGATCTGGCCTGAGTCCGCCCCTGCCTACGAAATCGAAATGCCGCCAATGGCGGAGCGAATCAAACTTATTTGCATCAACATTCTACCGATGAGTCTGATCGTGTTCATGGTTGTCGGATTTATCATTCTGGGTTGGGCGACGCCCACGGAAGCCGCGGCGTTTGGTGTGTTTGGTGTGGTCATTCTGGCGGGCGCCTTCCGCGTGCTGACCTTTCGCGCCATATTTACGTCGGTCGAGGCCACGGTGAAGGTCGCCGCCATGGTGTTTTTCATCATCATGAGCTCGACCGTCTTCAGCCAGCTTCTCGCCTATTCCGGCGCCAGCGCGGGATTGTTGAAATGGGCGGCCGGTTTCGACCTGTCGAAATACTGGATCCTGTTGATAATGTTCGTCATTTTGATTTTGCTGGGCATGTTCATGGATGCGACATCCATGATGCTCATAACCGTGCCAATTTTCTTTCCGTTGGCGCAAAATCTGGGCTTCGATCTGATCTGGTTTGGCCTTTTTGTATTGATGACCTTCGAAATGGCGGGAACCACGCCGCCCTTTGGGTTATTGCTCTATGTGATGCTGGGCGTGGCGCCGAAGGGCACGACGCTTTATCAGGTGGCGTCCGCGGCCTTCCCGTTCCTGGTCTGCGACGCGATCCTGATCCTGATCCTGGTTGCCTTCCCCGCATTGGCATTGTGGCTGCCAGGCCTCATGTAGCCGAGGGCGAGAAACGACGCGAGGAGTGACTGAGGTGAGCGGCATCATCAAAGTCTACAATTTTCTGCTGAACGGGCTGGCGGTGTGTTCGGGGATTATTATTTTCACCGCCTTTCTCATGATCGTGTTCGACGTGACGCTCCGCATTCTGGGCTTCGTGCCGCCAACCTTCACCATCGCCGTGGTGGAATATTTCCTGCTCTACTTCACCCTGCTGGCCGCGCCCTGGCTGGTGCGCCAGAAGGGGCATGTGTTCATCGACGCAGGCACGCAGTTCCTGCCGCCGGTGCCGAAGAAAGTGGTTGCCAAGTGCGTCTATGCCGTCTGCATCTGCTCCACGCTGACATTCTGCTGGTTTTCCCTTGGCCTGCTGATCGAGACCTACACTCAGGACATGCTCGACGTGCGCGGCATAGATATGCCGCAATGGTTGATGTTCGCGCCGATGCCGATCTGTTTCCTTCTTATCGCCGTTGAGTTCGGTCGCTTCCTGATCGGGATCGACGACATGTACGGCGACCGCACCGAAGTCCGCGAGAGCATGTAACGCCATGGAATGGTACTGGGCCCTGGCCACCCTGATCGGAACGGTTATGTTCTTCATGGCGGCGGGGACGCCCGTGGCGCTGACCTTTATCACCACGAATATCATCGGCGTTTTGGTTTTCATGGGTGGCACCGCCGGCCTGACCCAGATCGTCGATAATTCCACCGTGCTGATTACCACCTTCACGCTGGGGCCCGTTCCCATGTTTATTCTGATGGGAGCGCTGTTTTTTCATACGGGGCTGGCGATCCGGGTGTTCGACGGCCTTGACGTGCTGTTCGGGCGCCTCCCCGGCCGGCTGTGCTACCTGACGGTCGCCGGCGGGGCGATGTTCTCGACCCTGACCGGATCCAGCATGGCCAACACCGCGATGCTGGGTTCGCTGATGGTGCCCGAAATGCAGCGCCGCGGCTACAACCGGCGCATGTCGATGGGGCCGATCCTGGGCACCGGCGGGCTGGCCATGATCATCCCACCGTCTTCGCTCGGCGTGCTGCTGGCGTCGGTCGCCAGCATCGATGTCGGCAAGCTGCTGGTCGCCGGATTCCTGCCCGGCTTCGTGCTGGCGGGGCTGTATGCCACCCTGATCTTTTTACAGATCAAATTCAGCCCCGGCTCCGCCCCGGCTTACGACGTGGAAATGCCGAGCGTCGCCACCCGGATCAAGCTGGTTATCACCAACATCCTGCCGATGGGTCTGGTGGTTTTCATGGTCATCGGGTTCATCGTGCTGGGTCTGTCCACGCCGACCGAGGCTGCGGCCTTCGGCGTGCTCGGTGTGATCATTCTGGCGGTCGCCTTCCGGTTGCTGACTTTTACGTCCATCCGCAAGTCGGTCGAAGCCACGGTGAAGGTCGGCGCGATGGTCTTCTTCATCCTGATGAGCTCGACCGTTTTCAGCCAGCTTCTCGCCTATTCGGGCGCCAGCGCCGGTCTACTGAACTGGGCCACCGGCTTCGAGCTTTCCAAATACGTCGTGCTGCTGATGATGCTGGTGATTCTGATCGTTTTAGGCATGTTCATGGATCCGACATCCATGATGCTGATTACGGTGCCGATTTTTTTCCCGCTGGCCCATGCGCTCGGCTTCGACCTGATCTGGTTCGGCCTTCTGGTGCTCATGACTTTTGAAATGGCGGGCACCACGCCGCCGTTCGGCCTGTTGCTTTATGTCATGCTGGGGGTGGCGCCCAAGGGCACGACCCTGTTCCAGGTGGCCGGCGCCGCCTTGCCGTTCCTGCTGTGCGACGCGATATTGATTTTCATTTTGATCATGTACCCGAACCTCGCGATGTGGTTGCCCAGTCTGATGTGAGTGGGGCGCCGGCGGGGCGGGGGAGCGGGCTGGCGCCGCAATACCCGAAAGCTTCGAGGGCCGGTTCCGATGCGTCTGGCTACGTTCAATCTCGAAAACCTGGATGACGCGCCGGGCGTGGCCCCGCCGCTTGACGCCCGGCTTGCGCTATTGCGCGGCCAACTCGCCCGCCTCGACGCCGATGTGCTGTGCCTGCAGGAAGTCAACGCGACGCGCCACGCCCCACGTCCCGCGCCCCGCGTGCTCAGCGCGCTCGACACCCTGCTCACCGGAACGCAATACCAGGACTTCCACCGCGCGTGCTCAGCCCTGCCGGACGGCAGCGGGCCGCTCGACGTGCAGAACCTGGTCATCCTCAGCCGCTTTCCCGTCGCCTGGCACCGCCAGTACTGGCACGATCTGATGACCCCGCCATCCTACGCCGCCGTTACCGCCGATGCGCCCGGCGATAGCCCCGCCCCTGTCGGCTGGGACCGGCCGACCCTGCACGCCGCCATCGAGGTCGGCGGCCGGCTGCTCCATGTGCTGAACCTGCATCTGCGCGCGCCGCTGGCCGCCTTCATCCCGGGCCAGAAGCAGGGCGCGTTCGCCTGGCGCACGGTGCCGGGCTGGGCCGAGGGGTTCTTCCTCGCCGCCATCAAGCGCAACGGCCAGGCGCTCGAAGCGCGCTTCGCCATCGACCGTCTGTTTGACGAAGCGGTGGGCGCAGAGCCCTGGATCGCGCTGTGCGGCGACATGAACGCGGATGCACGCGAAATGCCGCTCCGCATCCTGCGGGGTGAGGTCGACGATACCGGCAACGGCGCGTTGGCGTCGCGCATGCTGATCCCGATAGACCAAACCGCCCCTGAACAGCAGCGCTATTCAGTCCTGCACGGCGGCCGCGCGGCCATGCTGGACCACGTGCTGATCTCGCGCCCGCTGCTGCAATGGTTCAAGGGTGTCGAGATCCACAACGAAGCGCTGGGCGACGAGCTTGCCGGCTACGCGGCGGTGGAAGCCTCGCCAGAATCCTACCACGCGCCGGTGGTGGCGGAATTCGATTTGCCTGGGGGATAGGGGATGACCGTCAACTGCGCGCGCCGCCGCGTCCACCGGGACCCGCGTAACCAATAAACGCCCTCAGCAAGAGCATGATTTACACATTGAAGCGGAACAGCATGACGTCGCCGTCCTTGACTATGTAGTCGCGGCCTTCCTGGCGCATTTTTCCGGCGTCGCGGGCGCCCTGTTCGCCGTCGCAGGCGATGTAGTCGTCATAGGCGATGGTCTCGGAACAGATGAAGCCGCGCTCGAAATCGGTGTGGATACTGCCGGCCGCCTGGGGGCACTTGGTGTCGGCGCGGATGGTCCAGGCGCGCGCCTCCTTGGGCCCGGCGGTAAAGAAGGTGATCAGCCCCAGCAGCTCGTAGCCGGCGGCGATGATGCGGGCAAGCCCGGTCTCGGCGAGCCCCAGCGCTTCCAGGAAATCGGCACGCTCGGCCGGGTCGTCCAACTGCGCCACCTCGGCCTCGATAGCGGCCGAGATAACGACCGACGCAGCCCCATGGGCGGCGGCATGGGCGGCCACTTTTTCCGACAGCGCGTTGCCGGTCGCGGCCGCGTCTTCTTCAACATTACAGGCATACATCACCGGCTTGGCGGTAAGAAGCTGGAGCTGGCGGAACAGGTCGGCCTCATCGTCGGCGATCCCGACCACGCGGGCCGGCTTGCCTTCCCGCAGCACGGCGATCACCCGTTCGGCCAGCGCCAGTGTCGCCGTAGCTTCCTTGTCATTGCCCCGCGCTTTCTTGGTCAACGGAATGACGCGCTTTTCCAGGCTTTCCAGGTCGGCCAGCATAAGCTCGGTATCAACCGTTTCGATATCGTCGATCGGGTCGATGCGGCCCGCGACATGGGTCACGTTTTCGTCCTCGAAACAGCGCACGACATGGACGATGGCGTCGACCTCGCGGATATGGCCGAGAAACTGGTTGCCGAGCCCCTCGCCCTCGCTCGCGCCGCGCACCAGACCGGCGATATCGGCGAAATCGATCTGGGTCGGCACGATCTCGGCCGATTTGGCAAGCTCAGCCAACCGGACCAGCCTTGCATCAGGCACGGCGATGCGACCCACATTGGGCTCTATGGTGCAAAACGGATAATTTGCCGCCTGGGCCGCGATGGTCGCGGTCAGCGCGTTGAAAAGCGTCGACTTGCCGACATTCGGCAGCCCCACGATGCCACAGGTGAAACCCA
>JAZFSB010000202.1:0-4384 GCA_036445935.1 Alphaproteobacteria bacterium
GACAATCTGCTGCGCCAGGGTGGTAGCGTGACGGCCCACATAAGCGCGGACACCGAAATCGACGGCAAGCGGATGCGGGGGGAAATCGACGCCACACTCGATGCCGGGCCGGACAAGGCGACGATTATGCTCCGCGCCAATACTCCCGACACGGGAGTTGTCGGCGGCATGACGTTGGCCATCAATGATCCGCACGGCGAGCCCAAGGCGGACATTCAAAGCACGCTTGATATCGCGAGCCTATCGCGGCTGGCCAGCATCATCCCCGCGCTTGGTGGATTAGGTGGCGCGCTTCGGGTGCGCGCACGCACGATGTCGCCAATGGCCCTTCCGCGCACCCTGCCGTCCAGCGCCGCCAGGCTGACTTCCCTGCTGTGCCGGGGCACCGGCGCATCGTTGGCCCTCGACGCCAGCAACCTGCGCCAGGGCTCCATGATCGACGGGCTCAATGGCGCCATCGAAGCCAGGCTTCGCTGCGACACGGTCGGCAAGGCGACCGGCGATATCGATCTGAAGCTGGCGGCGAAGCGCGTGGCCACCGGGGCTGTATCGGCGACCGGCGCGCGGCTGACGGGGCCGCTCCGAATTCGCTGGTGGGGCCGGGACGTGACGCTGGAGATACCAAAGGCACTGAAGCTGGCGTTCGCCGGCATCACGACCCCAGCCGCAAAGACGGGACCGTTGCGCGCCAGCATCAGCATGGGCAAACAGCCGGCGGTCCGGCTCAGGCTGAATGAGTTCCGGCCCGGTGCCGCGCGTGTCGATGTCACCGCGCGCCTTGAGCCGCTCGCAATCACCGTTCCGGGCAAGGATGCCGCCCCGCCGGTCGCGATCGACCTCGCCGCCGCCCGGCTTACCGCGTCGGGCAGCCTGGCGGGCAGTCTCAAGATAGGCCTCAACGCAGCGCGGGCCGATATAGCGCGCGGTGACATCGCTCTTGGGCTCGGCGGGATAAAGGCGCGCGCCATGCGTCCCGATAGCGGCAAGCCGGTTTCGTTCAATGCCGCGGCCCAGCTCGACACCGCCCTGGAGGCCAAAAAGCTGCTTGAGCCACTCGATGTCACGCTGGGCGGCACGTTCGGGAATTCGACGCTCACCTTCGAGGCGATGGCGACCGGGCCGGCCGGGCTGCGCCTCAGCGCGACCGGCCGGCACGCGCTGACGTCGGGCGCCGGCGCCGCCGATGTGGCGCTGGCGCGCCTGCAATTCGGCGAGGGTGGCGTCGAGCTGGCCGACATCCTGCCGGGACGCAGACCCTATGCGCCCCGCGCCGGCGCTCTGGAGGCGGCAGCGAAGATCGCCTGGAGCGACGGGAAATTCGACGGCAGCGCCGATGTAACGGTCGAGGATATGCGGATCGCCAACGAAGACGGCACGGTTTCAATCGACGGGCTGGCTACCCGGCTGCGTTTCGACCGGCTATGGCCGCCCGTCACCGCACCGAAGCAGCAGCTTACCGCGCGCCGCATCATGGCCGGGGTGGCGCTTGACGATATGAAGCTGCGCTTCGCGCTTCGGCCCGGCACGTCACCCACACAGCCTGCCGTTGCCATCGACGAGATGCGCGTGGGCTTCGCCGGCGGCGTCGTCTCGGCGCGCGACATCGCCTACGACCCCGCGCGCGCCGTGAACCGGGCAACGGTCCGGCTCGACGGCATCGACCTGAAAGCCCTGTTCGATGTCGCCCAGGTTGAGGGGCTGTCGGGAACCGGCACGATCAGCGGCGCCATACCGGTCCGTATGGAAGGCGGCGAGATCGCCATCGACAAGGGCGCGCTTGCCGCCGCCGGATCCGGCGTGCTGCATTTCAAGTCCGATGCCGCCAAGCAGGCGCTCGAAGCCGGCGGGGAATATGTGACGCTGGCGCTGGAAGCGCTGGAGGATTTCCGCTACCGCAAGCTCGCCTTTGAAATCGACAAGGCGCTCGCCGGCAACGGCACGGTGCGGATGCAGGTGGAAGGCCATAATCCCGCCATACTCGACGCCCATCCTTTCGCCATAAACCTGAACGTCTCCGGCGATGCCGACAAGCTGGCCGGGCTCCTGGCGCGGCTAATGCTGTTGCCGGAAGAGATCGTCCGCTCTATCGTTCCAAAAGAGCGTTAGGCTGCGTACCACGAGCGACAAACGGGGGAGAAGATGCACCAGAAGCTGATCATGGCCGTGCTGATCCCTGCCTGCGCCGTCGTGCTGGGCGCCTGCGCGCCGACCGTCAAGATCGAGACGCCGCGCGAGCCGATCACCATCAACCTCAACATCAAGCTGGATGCCGAGGTCCGGGTGAAGCTCGAGGAAGCGGCCAAGACCGACATTCAAAGCAACCCCGACCTGTTCTAATACCAAGGAGGGAGTCATGAAACTGCGCCATGTCCTGAACTGTTTCCGCCGGCTCGTACGCGGCGCGCTGCCGGCGCTGGCCGCGATCATGCTTCTTGCCACGATGCTGGCCCCGCCGGCCGACGCCGCCTCGCTCAACCAGTTGCGCCAGAGCGGCGTTCTCGCCGAGCGCTATGACGGCTATGTCGTGGTACGCAAGAAATCAGGCGGCGCCGCCCGGACGGCCGCGCAGATCAATGCCAAGCGGCGCAACCTCTATGCCAAGCGCGCCAAACAGCAGCGCGTCTCGGTGGGCAACGTCGGCCGCGTCTATGCCCGCCAGATCCGGTCCAAGGCGCCGCGCGGCACCTGGTTCCTCGACCAGAACAACCGCTGGCAACAGAAACGTTAGAGCCTGATTCAGCTTCCGCTAACGAGCCGGCCGCCCATCGTCGATCAGGATACGGTTGGCGAGACGCACATATTGTGAGCGCTGCTGCTCGATGGCCGCACCCGTCCCAACTCGTACCCTGCTTGCGCGCGCGGCTCGCGCGTACTTCTCGGACTATGTGACGCCGAGCAAATAGCCGGTCGCGGCCAGCAGGACGAAAAGCTGGTAGCCCCAGAACACGAACCAGGGCCACCAACGCCCGGCAAGCCGCACCCGGCAGGTGCGCTGGACCACGAAGAATGAGGTCGTGAGCAGCACATTGCCGCCGAAGGCGAAGATCACGGCCAAGGTGTGCAGCGGGCGCAACCGGCCGAAGCTGGTCCAGGGCAGATCTAAATTAAGCCCCGGCCAGACCAGTTGGAAGGCGATCACCACGCCCACCACGAACCCGACCACGCCCCAGAACAGCGACGCGATCACACCGGCCCGGACGATGGCTTCGTTGTAGCTGTCGCGTTCCGGCGCGCGACGCGAACGTTCGGTGATCGATACCGATTCACGCGCGACCAGCCAGAACACACCGATCACGCCGAACAGGAAGAACAGCAGCCCGTGCACATAGATGCCGGTATCCGCCGCCCTGGCCGCCAGCAACAGCCCCAGAACCGCGCAGCCGGCGAGCAGCACGCCCCAGATCCACCTGGACAATTCCGCCACCTGCAAACCTCCGCCGGTTACCGGGATCACATGCCCCGGACCATGGCCGAAAGTCGGTCAGCGGGCCCTGCGATACAACGGACAGATTGTCGCAACCCCCCATTTCGGCCCTTTCCGCGACCGTATGTCGCGGCCATGCGAAGGCCGCCGGCGAGCGCGCGACGCCTACAACCGAACATTGTCGGAAAATATTCTCTTGCACCGGGACGTGTTTTACGGTAATATTACCACTATCGGGAATTCATGGGCATCCCCATCAGATGAACCCCTTCTACACCCTGTCGCGCATCGTCGAGCACCCGGCGTTCAGGATTTTCGTGTTCGTGTTGGTGATCGCCACCGCAACAGTGAATTCCCTGAACACCACAATCCATTCCATGGCTGTTGATCAAGCTTTTTACGAAAAAACGCCCGACCCATCGAGAATTCTAGGAAGCACCTTGGCTGGAATACTCATGTATTTAATTTTTATTTCTCCAGTTTGTATTTACCGTATTTTAAAAGTAGTTAAAGTTAATGAATATATATTATTATTATTATTGTTTTTGAGCTCCCTATGGTCATATCATTATATATCTGGGGATTTTAGTCCAGATACTCGAATATATGATTACGCCTTCATCGGCGAATACTGGCCGATAATCCGCGAGATCGCGTTCAGCAACACCGTGACTCATACGCTCTATGGCGCGGTGCTTTGCGTTCTGATCGTTCGTTTCATCGACACGGGGCGCCGGCTTCTCACCCATTTGATCGCGGAAGCGGAAGCGCGCGGCTGAACGCACGCTACCACGCATCGCCAATCACATTGCCAAACGGCCGCCCATCGGCGGCCGTTAGGCGTTTTCCGCAACTTCAGAACAAGGAGACCGTCATGCCACCGTCAAAACAACCTTCGCTGAATTTAGACTACGTTACCCGGGGAATCGAAAAGGGCATTGGAAATGACCCTTACTTCAA
>JAZFSB010000203.1:0-5492 GCA_036445935.1 Alphaproteobacteria bacterium
CCATAGATCGTCTTGTAGCCTTCCTTGGCCGCGTTCTTGAGCCGGAAGTCGATCTGGTCCATGCCGATTTTATTCGCCATTTCGGTGACGATGCCTTCGACCCCGAACACGATCTGCGGCACACAGGGCGCGCGGAACGCGTTCACCTTGGGCCGGTTGGAGACGACCTCGTGCGAGACCACATGGATGTTCTCCATGTCGTAGCGGGTGAACATCGCGTTCGGCCCGTTGAAGTACATCGAGCCGGTGAACGGCCCCGTCTGGAATACCAAATCGGCCTCGGCGGCGGTGATCTTGCCGTCCTTGGTGCAGCCCATCTTGATTTTCGAATGGGTGCCCGACACCGGGCCTGTGCAACGAAAAACATCGCTTCTGCTCAGCACGATCTTGACCGGGCAGTTGGTCTTCTTGGAAAGCAGGATCGCGGCCGGCTCGGCGTAAAAGCCGGTCTTGCCGCCGAACCCGCCGCCCAGTTCGGACTGCTGCACGTTGATCTTGTTGGCATCGATCTTGAGGATATCCGACAACCGGTCGCGATAGACGAACGGCGCCTGGGTGCAGGCCCATAGTTCGACCTGACCGTCCTTGGAATAGTCGGCGATGCAGCCCTGGGGTTCGATATAGCCCTGATGCATGGGCTTGCTGTCGAACTCATGTTCGATGACGACGTCGGCGGCGGCGAAGCCTTTCTCGACATCGCCCATGTCGCTGACCATGCGCTCGGTAATGTTGGTCTGCTTGTCTTCCGCGCCTTCCACGCCCTTGGTGCGCAGATAATCATGCAGGATCGGCGCATCCGGTTGCATCGCCTCGACCGGGTCGATGACGTGCGGCAGGATCTCATAATCGACCTTGATCAGCTTCAGCGCCCGCTTGGCGATCGCTTCGCTGGTGGCGGCCACCGCGGCCACGGGATGGCCATCGTAATAGACCTTTTCGCGCGCCATGATGTTGCGTGTCATGTCGCCGCCGCCAGTGCCCCGGGGCAATTCGGGAAAATCCTCGGCGGTCACCACCGCCTTGACGCCCGGCAAGGCCAGGGCCTTGGAGGCATCGATCGATTTCAAGTTGGCGTGCGGGTGCGGGCTGCGCAGGATTTTGCCGTACAGCATGCCCGGCAGGAACATGTCCGCGCCGAACTTGGCGCGGCCGGTTACCTTGTCCAGCCCGTCCGCCTTGATCGGGTTGGTGCCGACGATCTTGAGGTCGCGCTCGGGATTAAAGCCGCTTTCTTCCAGAATAGTCGCCATGATCAGGCCCCTCTCATTTCATCAGCCGCCGCCTGCACGGAGCGGATAATCTTGTCATACCCGGTGCACCGGCACAGATTGCCGGCCAGCCAGAATCGGATCTCGGTTTCCGTCGGATTCGGGTTCTTTTCCAGCAGCGACTTGGCCGCGACCAGGATGCCCGGCGTGCAAATGCCGCACTGAAGCCCGTTGATTTCCAGGAAATTCCGCTGCAACGGGTGCAGATCGTCGCCGTTGGCCATGCCCTCGATCGTGTTGATGGACTTGCCTTCGGTTTCGATCGCCAGCACCAGGCAGGAACAGACCAGCCGCCCATCGATGGTGACGCTGCATGCCCCGCAATCGCCGGTCGAGCAGCCTTCCTTGGTGCCGGTCAGCTCTAGCTCGTTGCGCAGCACGTCAACCAGCGTCTGACCCGGTTCGCACAGGAACTCGTATTCGTCCCCGTTCACCGTGGTGGTTACATGTGTTTTCTTGGCCATCAGTTTCCCCTCGCGCGTTCCAGCGCCTTTTCGGTCGCCCGCCGCGCCAACACGGCGGCGATCTTGATACGATATTCCTTGGTGCCGCGCTTGTCCGAGATCGGATTGCAGGCAGCGCTTGCCGCCTCGCCCAGTTTGGTGAGGGCTGCGTCGTCGACCTTGGTGCCGATGATGGCATCCGCGGCTTCCTTGACCAGCAGCGGCGTCGGCGCGACGGCGCCGAGCGAGACCCTGGCCGCCGTGCAGGTGCCGCCGTCATCCAGTGTCAGACTGACGCCGGCGCCGACCACGGCGATATCCATTTCGGTGCGTGGGGTGAGTCGCAGATAGCAGTCGCCGGAATGAGGCGGCCGCGGCGGGAACGAAATCGAGGTAACGAATTCACCGTCCTTGAGCGAGTTCTTGCCCGGACCGATGATGACGTCCTCGACCGGCACCTCGCGGGCGCCATTGGGGCCGGCGACACTGGCCACTGCGTCGGCGGCGATGATCGCCGGCACGCTGTCGGCCGCCGGCGAGGCATTGCATAAATTTCCCGCGATCGTGGCGCGGCCCTTGATCTGAACCGAACCGATCAACGACACACCTTCGATCACGCCAGGCCATGCCGCGCTAAACGCCGCGTCATCGATGATTTCAACGCCGGGCACGGTCGCGCCGACGCGGAAGCCGCCATCCTGCGCCGTGATTTCCCTAAGCTCCGGGATGTGTTTCACATCAACCAGAAGCTCAGGCTCGATAAGTTCGGCATGCAGTTGCACCAAAACGTCGGTGCCGCCAGCGAGCACTTTCGCACCGCCCTTGGCGCCGACGAGCAACCCAATCGCCGCGTCCACCGACTCGGGGGCTTCATAACGCATATCGCTCAATGTTCTTCTCCCTCTACCACAGTCTCTTGTTAGCGTCTCGATCTCGGCATAATGGCCAAGGATCACGCAAAACACCACCCCGGCAGGGCGATATACTCGCGCCGTTACGGCCGGTCATGAAACATTGAAAATCGCGCTGTCCGTGATCTTTTCGACATGGCGGCCGAAACGGAACTTGACCTCCGGACCATCCATCGCGCCAGTCCGCGTTTCCGTACCGGTCTTCTCGACATCAAGCACGATAAAGCTGTGGCCGGGGGCCAGCACCGCCTCGTCGAAGGCGGATTTGAACGCATCCAGATCATTGAAGCTATAGGCGCGCTCTATTCCCGCCGCCCGGGCCAGCGCCGCGTAATCGGCATGCTCGGAAAAGGGGATTTCGACCTCTTCGGTCGAGCCGTAACACCGGTTCGATATCAGGAAATGGGTCAGATTGGGCAGGTTCATGCGGCGCTCAACGAACAGCATGCCGGGGTTCATGACGAAGGCGCCATCACCGCTGAAGGCCCAGACGCCAACGCCGGGATTGCCCGCCGCGATTCCGGAGGCGAACATCGAAGACAGGCTCATCGAGGCGGTCAGGTAGAACACCCTGTCGCGGTCGCGCGTCAGGTCCCACCAGGTGCCGGAGCTATGCCCGGCCGAAGTGACGACGAGCTGATCGGTCCAGCGCTCGACCATGTAGGCGAAACAGTCGCGCAGATTCATCGGCCCATCCTTCTCATGCCTCACCGCGCAGCACGTCGCGGCTCAGGATCACCGCGCTCGGCCGGTTATAGATCCGCGCATGGCGGTAGGCGCGCGGGATTTCGCCGAGCTGGTCGGCGCTTTCTATCAGCCGGTAGGGCAGGTCGATGCTGTCCAGCACCTTCTGGAAATAGAGCCCGTTCGCGTACTGGTACTTCGCCGTATCGCCCATCGCGCCGCGCATGGACACCAGGAAGAACATCGGGATCTCGTAGGTATAGTTGATTTTGGTGACCGCGTAGATACAGGTCAGCATACCGGACGCGCCCATCAGGGCAGCGGAGCGCAACGGCGAAAAGAAAGTCCCCGAGCATAGACCGACCGCCGATTCCTCACGGTTTACCGGCACATGCAAAAAACGGTCATCGCCCTCAAGCGTCTTGATCAGATCGGCGATCCAGTCGTCGGGCAGGCTCGCCACCAAACCGATGCCGCATTCCGCCAGCTCGTCGGCGATGCGCCGCGAAACTTCGCGCTGGTTTGTGGGCATGGCTTCTCCGGATCGCCAGTATGGCCAACGATGATCTTTGGAAAAGCGTAAGCGCCTCACCGGGGCCCGTCAACGCGGGTCGGCGGGGCGCGGGGCCAGGATTTATGTTTTACCCAGCCCTGCGGTGCCGGGGATCTTGTTCCGTGGCCACATCCGTCGGATCGCTTTCCACGACCGCCGGTTCTTCATCGGGAAGCCAGACGATTTCCGGCGACCGGACGACATACGGGGCCGGGTGCAACGAATCATCACCCGCGCCGTCTGCTTTGTCGGTGGAAACCTGCTCGATCATCATCCCTCTCATCCGCAAACCCTAAGCGGCCCGCCACATGTTTGGTTATTTTTTACATAGAAAACCTATTACAAGAAAAGTGCAAATACTTTCGTCGTCAATTTATTCATAGTTATTCTCTAATTGATGGATAATTAAACTCAAGTTTTATTTAATTTAATCGCATCTCACGCCTACGGTGACAGGCCCGCCGCCCGGCGACATAATCTGTTCGGCGGGAGGAAACACCATGAACGATGCGCCCACGGCAAAAATCGGGGCGGCCGCGCCCGACACGGCGGCGTGGCTGGCCCGCGTCGCCATCGCGGGACCGGTCGTCGAGGCGCAGGCGGCCGACTCGGACCGGGGCCGATGGCTGACCGACGGCGCCATGGCGGCGCTGCATGAGCAAGGCCTGTTCCGCCTGTTGCTGCCCCGCGCACTCGGCGGCGAAGAAGCATCCCTGCCGGTGTTTTTCGCCGTCATCGAAGCCCTGGCGCGCCATGATGGCAGCGCGGCCTGGTGCGTCTGCCAAGGCAATGGCTGCGCCATGCTGGGCGCCTATCTCAGCCCAAAGGTGGGAGAGACGATCTGGGCGAACGATCCGGCGGGCGTGCTTGCCTGGGGGCCCGGCAAGGCGGAAGCCCGCGCCGTAGATGGCGGCTATAGCGTGACCGCGCGCAGCATCTTCGTCAGCGGCAGCCATCACGCAACCTGGCTGGCGGCGCATTGCACCGTACTGGAAGAAGACGGCACACCCCGGCTGAACGCCGATGGGGTGGCGGAAAACCGCACCTGTCTGTTCCCCGCAACGTCGACAAGCCTGACTGAAAACTGGGACGTGATCGGGTTGCGCGGCACCGGCAGCGATTCGTTCGCTATTGACGAGATGTTCGTGCCCGACGACCACACCATCGTGCGCGCCACCATGATCGAGAAAGCCAGCAAACAGACCGCGCTCTATGAATTTCCCCAAATGTCGATCTATGCCAGCGGCTTTGCCGCCACCGCGCTGGGCATCGCGCGCGGCTTCATCGACGCCTTCCTTGAACTGGCGCAGGAAAAGCGCCCGCGGCTGGTGACATCGCCGATCAAGGACAATCCCGTGGTTCAGGACGAGGTCGCCCGCGCCGAGGCCAGATGGTCAGCCGCGCGCGCCTTCCTGGTCGCCGAGACCGATCGCGGCTGGCACGAAGCCGAAACGACGGGCGCTATATCGGTTGAGGCGCGCATGCGTATCCGGCTGGCCGCCACCCACGCCATTCATGAGGCAAAGGCCGCGGTCGACACGTTGTTTGACACCGCCGGCACCAGCGCCGTGTTCGCATCGGGACCGTTCGAACGCCGGCTGCGCGACATCCACACGGTGGCGCTGCAGATCCA
>JAZFSB010000204.1:0-4105 GCA_036445935.1 Alphaproteobacteria bacterium
GCGATCCTCTATCTCCTTGTCCTTGGCCAGCGTGTTGGTGATCAGCCCAAAAAGCGGGACATTGTCGCCGAGCCCCTTGCCGAACGCCTTCGCGGCCGCCTTGCGGGTCGCGGGGTCGGTGTCGGACAGACGGTGCAACACCTCTTCCGTGGTCAGCTTCTTGCCGTCGATGGGGAAGCGCAGCCGCGCCATGGTCTCATCGAACAGCCGGTTCCAGGCCGCCCGCCCGGTGACCCGCTTTTCATGCAGCAGGCGCTCCTTTTCCTCGTCGAGCTGGTGGGCGCGAACCGCGCGGGTGTCGCGGATCCAGGACGCATAATGCGCCAGCGCCTTCGATTTCAGCTTCTGGGCCAGCGCGCGCTCGCCGATCTTGTTGATCTCCAGCGTGAAGAACACCAGGTGGGCGGCGATCGCCGTCACCTTTTCCTGGGTGGTCTGGTAAAACCGCCCGATCTCGGGATCGGCGACATCGCCGGCATGCACGAGCTGGGCATAGCTCATGATACCCGACAGCAGCTCGTCGATTTTCTCGAAGGCGGCGACCGCCTTGCCCAGCGCGTTGCCGTCGAGCTTCGCCACCTTGCCGAAATAGCGCCGGTGAAAGCCCCGCGCGTCGCGCTCGGCGCGGGTCAGATCGCGCGTGAGCTGCTTGGCGTCGGTCGCCGGATATAGATCGACAAGATCCCATTCCGGCAATTTGCCGAGACCGGTCCCGGCGGATTTTCTCTTGGCCATGGATGACTCCTCTGCTTGCCGAAGGATATAAGTCATTTAAGTCATTTGAGCGCCAGACCAAGCGCTATGATTTTTTTTAGAAAGGGTCGACATCGCGATGACCGGCGCGGCTGACTGGCCAAATCTTGCCACCATGTTCTTCCGCCAGGCGGCGAAGCTGGGCGAGGCGCCCTTCCTGTGGCACAAGCAGGACGGTTCCTGGCAACCGGAAAGCTGGGCGTCGGTAGCGCACAGGACGGCGGCGTTTACGCGCGCGCTCACCGCACTCGGCGTTGCGCCCGGCGACCGGATCGCGCTGGTCTCCGAAAGCCGGCCGGAATGGCCGATCGCCGATATCGCCATTATGTCGGCGGGCGGCATCACGGTCCCCGCCTATACCACCAACGCGGTGCGCGACCATCTGCACGTGTTCCGCGACAGCGGGGCGACGGGCGTGATCGTATCCGGCGCGTCGCTGGCCGAGCGTGTGTTGCCGGCCGCGGTAGAGGCGACCGATATGCGCTTCATCATCGTGATCGACGATGCCGCGCTCGACCCGCACGCGGGCGTGGACATCCACCAGTGGGATGCGCTGCTGGGCGACCAGGACGCCTCGCCCGACGGGGTGGCGGCGCGCGCCGAAGAAACGCTCGACCGCGCGACAACGGCGTGCCTGATCTACACGTCGGGCACCGGTGGTCTGCCCAAGGGAGTGATGCTGAGCCACGGCGCGATCCTCGCCAACTGCCAGGGCGCGCAGGCGATGCTGGGGGCCGCGAACGCAACAGACGCGGTCTACCTGTCCTTCCTGCCGCTGTCGCACTCCTACGAACATACGGTGGGCCAGTTCCTGCCGATTTCGATGGGCGCGCAGCTCTACTACGCGGAAGGGATCGACAAGCTGTCGGCAAATATGCTGGAAGCCCGCCCGACATTGATGACCGCGGTCCCCAGGCTCTACGAATCGATGCATGACCGCATCCAGCGCGGCGTGCGCCAGGCCGGCGGCAAGACCGAGGCGCTGTTCAACAAAACACTGGAGCTTGGCCGGAAGCGCTACGAGACCGGCCGTCTCGGACCGCTGGAGTCGATCATCGACGCGGTGCTGGACCGGCTGGTGCGGCGCAAGGTGCAGGCCCGCTTCGGCGGCAGGCTGAAGGCGTTGGTGTCGGGCGGGGCGCCACTGAACTACGAAATCGGTCTGTTCTTCACGGCGCTGGGCGTGCCCATCCTGCAGGGCTACGGCCAGACCGAAGCCGCCCCGGTGATCAGCTGCAATCCGCCGGGCCGGGCCAAGATCGAAACCGTCGGCCCGCCGCTCGACGGCGTCGAGGTCGAGATTGCCGGAGACGGCGAGATCCTGGTGCGCGGCGACCTGGTCATGCAGGGCTACTGGGGCAATACGGAAGCCACCCTTGAGACGATCCGCAATGGCTGGCTGCATACCGGCGACATCGGTGAATTCGACGCGGACGGCTATCTCAGCATCACCGACCGCAAGAAGGACATCATCGTCAATTCGGGCGGAGACAACCTGTCGCCGCAGCGCGTCGAAGGTTTTCTTTCGCTACAGCGCGAAATCGCCCAGGCGATGGTTCATGGCGACCGGCGGCCGCATCTGGTAGCCCTGATCGTGCCCGACCCTGAATTCGCGCGCGACTGGGCGCGCGAAAACGGCAAGGACGCCGACATGACGGTGCTTATCCAGGATGCGGATTTCCGGGCCGCGATCTCGGCCGCCATCGACCGGGTGAATGCCGGCCTGTCGGTGATCGAGAGGGTGCGGCGCTTTACCCTGACAGACGAAGCGTTCACCATCGACAACGGCATGATGACGCCAACCATGAAGATCAGGCGTCATGCGATATTGGAGAAATTCGGCGACCGGCTGACGGCGCTTTATGGCGGCTGAAATTTTTACCGGATAACCGGCGCCAGTAAATTCAACAGGAGGATCAAGGATATGGCGGGACAACAGACGGCATTGATCGTTGGCGCGGGCCAGGGCCTAAGCGCGAGCCTGGCGCGGCGCTTTGCCAAGGAAGGGGTCGCGGTCGCGCTGGCCGCGCGCAAAATAGACAAGCTGGAAGCGCTGGCCAAGGCGACCGGGGCCACCACCCATCGCTGCGACGTGTCCAGCAGGAATGACGTCGAGGCGCTGTTCCGCGACCTCGACACCGGCATGGGCACGCCCGATATCGTGGTGTTCAACGCCAGCGCCCGGGTGCGCGGCCCGATCACCGAGATCGACGCCGACGAGGTGCTCCGCGCCACCACCGTGACCTGCCACGGCGGCTTCCTGGTCGCCCAGCAGGCGGCGGCACGCATGATCGAGCGCGGCTCGGGCGCGATCTTCTTCACCGGCGCGTCTGCCAGCGTGAAGGGCTATGCCAAATCATCCTGCTTCGCGATGGGCAAGTTCGGGCTGCGCGGCCTGGCCCAGGCGATGGCGCGCGAATTGCAGCCACAGAACATCCATATCGCCCATTTCGTTATCGATGGCGGCATCAAGCAAAGCGCCGACGATCCGCGCGCCAAGGGCCGCGGCGAAGACGGGCTGCTGGAACCCGACGCCATCGCCGACAGCTATTTTCACCTGTGGCGCCAACATCGCAGTTCCTGGGGCTGGGAAATAGAACTGCGCCCGTGGGTGGAGAATTTCTGAGGGGAGCCTAACCCGGGAGTTTCCACCGTGCGGGCTTCGAGACGCCCGCTATCGCGGGCTCCTCAGCCTGAGGAAATTTTGCGTGTGCCATCCAGCGACCTACCTCATTCTGAGGAGCGGCCCAAAGGGCCGCGTCTCGAAGAACGCACGATCGAGGGGCCGGGGTGACGGCGTCGTCCCTGTCGCGCTATTCCGCCGCGGCGGCGCCGGATTGTTCGATCATGCCGAGCGCGCTGAGATAGGTATCGAGCACGAATTCCTGCTCCTGGCGGTCGCTCGGCTCCAATTTGCGCAGGCGCACCACCTGGCGCATGATTTTAGGATCGTAGCCGGTGCCCTTGGCCTCGGCATAAATTTCACGGATATCGGCCAGCAAGGCGATCTTTTCTTCCTCCAGCCGCTCGATCCGTTCGATAAAGGCGCGCAGTTGATCGCGCGCGATAGTGCCGCTGCCGTCGGCCATGATGCATCTCCTTGGGATTGGTCATTTTCCCAAGGATAGAAACGTGCGTCCCGAATCGGAAACCCGATCGGCGCCCGCGCGCAACAAAGCTGTGGATAACGCGGGGGGATTCTTTGATTAAGCCGGCACCGGCCCGCTCCCCCTCCCGACCACCCCACGGGATTATCCTATGGGTGGTCGGGAGGGGGAGCGGGCCGGTGCCGGCGTCTTGGCATAATTACGTCGTCAGGTCGGGATTGCCCATCACGGTTTTGAATTTTTCC
>JAZFSB010000205.1:0-5371 GCA_036445935.1 Alphaproteobacteria bacterium
GCGCCCGACGACGCGCCCTGCCGCAAGAACGTCGCGGTCCGGTCGTATGTCTTCTTCTAAGTAGATCTAAAGACGCAGCGGGGACCTGAACCGCCATTCTGCTGTTGCTGTACCGAGGAAGAACCGACAAAGGGTCAGGTGTGCCCTATCCGCTTCACCTGGCTCGAGCTTCGGCGTGCATGGTAAATTCTACAGTCGTGTCAGCAGTCGCCACGGCGACTGAACCATAGATGGGTCAGCGTTGTTTCCAGGTCTTGACCAGAAAGCGCGCATCGTCGTCACTCACACCCCACATCTGGAACTGTACGCGCACCGCATCATAAATGGAGACATCCCCGGCAGGCTTGTCCTTGTCTCTGTAGACAGCGACATCGACCTCCATGCCATCAAGCGCGCGTTCCTCAGTACTGGCGATTGTCTCGACCATGTTCACCGCGCACGCGGCCATGGACGCGCAAAACAGTTCACCCGCGCCCACCGCTTCGCCACCGGGGCTTTCGGAAACCCAATGATGGTTGCGGGCATTACAAATTGAGCGACCGACGATCCCGGTGCTGTAACTTCGTGCTTGATATGTCAAAGCCAACTCAGCCATTGAACGCTCCTCAGTCGAAATACGGCCGCAGTGTCGCAAATGAGCCAATCAACGACAACTGAAATCCCGGTGCGCGAATACGCGGGTCGGTTATTTTGTGTTCCGGGTAATGAATTTCAAACCGAGACAGCATCCATTACCCGCTTACGCTTCATGGCGCTGGGCTTTATGGCCTTGCTGACATCCAGGGCGGATTGAGCTGCGCGATCTCGGCATGGACCGGACAATCGGCGTGGTGGGCGCCCGATAAATAACCGGTGCTCATCAGGAACTCCCCGGTGATTTCACCGCCGGTGAAGCGGAAGGTCTGTTTGAACAGCCGGACCCAGTCGTCCTTAGGCAAGGGATGATGTGTATCGAGCCACGCCTTGAACGAGCCGTGCTCGCCAATGAGGGCGACAATGCGCCGGGCATTCTCTATCGCGGCATCCACTTTGAGCCGGTTGCGGATAATGCCCGCATCACCCAGCAGCCGGGCGCGCTCGGCCTCGCCATAACGAGCGACGCGGTGGGGGTCGAAGCCTTCGAAGGCCCGGTGGAAATTCTCGCGCTTGCGCAGGATGGTGAGCCATGACAGCCCGGCCTGGTTGATTTCGAGCACCAGGCGCTCGAACAAAACCGCGTCGTCTTCCACCGGAAAGCCGTATTCGGTGTCATGATAGGGGCCGTGATCGGGATGGCCGGGCGCGCTGTCGCAGTACGACGACATCAATCACCCGCCACGAATACTCAACAGCCCGCTATCGATCAGCCACCACGCGACGCCCCACAAGGCGGCGGCGATCAGCGTTGTCGCCAGAAGCTTGACCGGCAGGTGGGTCTTCACCGGCGCGCCGGGCTCATTGCCCTCTATCACCTGCTCGCCCACCTCATGTGGCGGCCTGACCCCAATCGGCAAGCATATGAAGAACACCAGCCACCACAGGATGACATAGACAACGATGCTGGATGCCCAGCCCATATTCCTACACCCTGACGACGTGAATCTGGGTTACTGGCCGCCGCCCCCCAAGGCGGGCGCGGACCACCCGGCGAACCGCCCGGCGCGCGGCCTCGATGACGGTTTCGTCGTTGCGCCGCGCCTTTGGCGCCAGCCCGGCGACCGCGTCCTCTATCGCATCGCTGATATCGTCGAATATCTCGACATCTTCTTCCATGCCGTCAAGCAGGCCCGGCAGGGAAACCTGCGGCGCATCACGGATATTGCCCTTGCGATCAAGCACCAGGGTCGCGACCGCGGCTCCGTTATAGCCAATGCGCCGCCGGACCCGAAGGATCTCACCCTCCATCGGCACTAGACGACGCCCATCCAGCGCCAGCCGGCCGCTTTCAACGTGATCGACGATCTCGGCCGGGCCGGGATGAAGCCGCAGCACCGATCCGTTCTCCGCGATCATGGCATCTGGAATGCCGCATTGCTTCGCGAACCGCACATGTTCGCTCAGGTGGCGCATCTCGCCATGGATCGGTATCAGCAACGGCGGCTTGACCCAGTCATAGAGCGTCTTGAGTTCGTCGCGCGCCGGGTGGCCGGAAACATGCACGAAGGCGTCACGCTCGGTGATCACCTCGACGCCGCGCCCGGCAAGTGCATTTTGCACCCGCCCGATACCGCGCTCGTTGCCCGGTATCTCACGCGAGGAGAAAATTACCGTGTCACCGGGTTCCAGCGCGACATCCTGGTGATCACCGCTCGCGATGCGCGACAACGCGGCCCGCGGCTCACCCTGGCTGCCGGTAGCCACGATCAACACCTTGTCACGCGGCAGGTGGCCGATATCACGGGCTTCAATGAAGTCGGGACAGTCCGCCAGATAACCGCATTCGCGGGCAATCTCGGTCAGTTTCCACAGAGACCGGCCGACCAGGGCGATATGCCGGTCATTGGCCTGGGCGGCGCGGACGCAGGTTTCGATCCGCGTAATGTTGGAGGCGAAAGACGTCACCACCACACGTTCCCGGCATTTTCCCACCACGTCGATCAGGCTGTCGCGCAGCGCCCCTTCCGAGCCCGCGCTGCCATCGACCAGCACATTGGTCGAGTCGCACATCAGGGCGATCACGCCTTCTTCGCCAACGCGCCGGAACGCCGCCTCGTCGGTCAACGGGCCAATCAGCGGCGCGGGGTCGAGCTTCCAGTCGGTCACATGCAGCACGGTGCCGGCGCCGGTGCGGATCGCCAGCGCCTGCGTTTCGGGTATCGAATGGGCCAGCGGGATGAAGCTCACTTCGAACGGACCGACCGTGACCCCGCCCCCGCTGGGTATTTCGGTAAGCGGCAACCTGCTTTCCAGCCCGGCTTCGGCCAACTTGCGGCGCAGCAACCCACCGGCAAACGGCGTCGCATAGACCGGACAGCGCAGCTTTTCCCATAGATGCGCCACCGCGCCTAAATGATCTTCATGGGCATGGGTCAGCACAATGCCATCCAGCGCGTCGGCGCGCGCGGCGATAAAGGCAGGGTCTGGCACCAATATATCGATGCCAGGCGAGTGTTCATCGGCGAAGGTGATGCCGCAATCGACCATCAGGAAGCGCCCGTCATAGCCGTAGAGCGACAGGTTCATGCCAATCTCGCCCGCCCCGCCCAGCGGGATGAACACCAACTCGTTATCGGAACCTGTCATGCGTGGGAACTCTGCTCCTTGGCGTTGCGGTGATAAATTTCAGCCAGCCCGCGCAGCGTGAGATCGGCGTCCAGATGTTCGATGGCGTTGATCCCCTCGACGAACAGGGGCGCCAGCCCACCGGTCGCCACGACCGACATCTTGCCGCCATATTCGGTCTGGATGCGTTCGATCAACCCTTCGATCAAACCGACATAGCCCCAATAGACCCCCGACATCATGGCATCGACCGTACGCTTGCCGATCACGGAATCGGGCCGCTGCACGGCGATGCGGGGCAGCTTGGCCGCCGCCATGTGCAGCGCATCGAGCGACAGGTTGATGCCCGGCGCGATCACGCCGCCGGCATAGTTCCCCCCGCCATCAACCACATCAAAAGTGGTCGCGGTGCCGAAATCGATGATGATCAGCGGGCCGTCATAGCGCGCATGGGCGGCGGTCGCGTTGACCAGCCGGTCAGCGCCGACCTCGTCGGGTGCATCGACCCGGACGCCAACGCCGATCTCGACACCGGGATCTCCGACAATCATCGGATCGCTGCCAAAATATTTGCGGCACAGTTGTTTCAGGCTGAACAGTGTTTCGGGCACCACGGTGGCTACAATGGCGTCGCTCACGTCTTCCCGCTTCAGCCCGTCCAGCGCCATCAGATGGGTCAGCCAGACGCCGTATTCATCCGCGGTCCGCTTGGCATCGCTGGAAGACCGCCATTCGCCGCGTCGCGTCTCACCATCAAAGATGGCAAAAACAATATTGCTATTTCCGGAATCGATGGCGAGCAGCATGGTGTTCTTATACCAAGGAGCGTTGATAATGACCCATAGAGACGGCTTCCCAAGGTTTTCGGCTAGGAGCGTACGGCGCGGCGATGCCCTGCATCGCAAGGCGTGCGCGACGCTGTCCGAAAGCCTTGGGAAGCCGCCGTTCCGGTCGCGTAGGCGACCCGTCGGAGGGCGTCGAAAGGTTTTGCCGATGCGGGGCATCGCCGGCAACCCTTCTCCTACCCGACGGGCCGCCTACGCGATCTCTATGGATCATTATCAACGCTCCTTGGTATTAGCCCGTGACAGAAAATATCGCACCGGCGGTTACCGTGCGGGTCATCCCGTTCTCTGTTTGCAGCACCAACGCCCCCTGTTCGTCAATATCCTGGAACAAACCAATCCACTCTTTTCCGTCTGGCAAATGGACCACCAACTCTCCGCCCAGCCCCGCGGCACGCGCCAGCCAAGCTGTCCTAACCGGCTCAAAGCAATTGTTTGCCCAGTTCCGAAGCCAGCCGTCAAGATGGTTGTGAAACGCCTGCGCCACGGCGATTGCTTCCACCCGGCATCCCGCCTCGGCCAGACTGGTCGCGGGATAGGAGGCGTTTTCGGGAAAGCTGACCAGATTGACACCGAGCCCGACCGCCAGCGTCCGCACCCCCGTGCCCGTGGCGCCTTCTATCAATAAACCACCCAGCTTGCGCCCGGCATGCATCAGATCGTTGGGCCATTTGAGCATGACCCGCACGTTCCCGCCCGTAGCGGCCTCAATCGCTTCAGCGGCGGCCAGCCCCGCGACGAAGGCAAGTTCTCCGACGGGACGACCGTCCGGCGGGTCTACCGTGATGCTGAGATAGAGATTGCCGGGCGGGGACTCCCACGTCTGCCCATGGCGGCCACGCCCGGCGGTTTGCCGACGCGCCAAAATGACCTCGCCGCCGACGACGCCCGTATTTATGCGGCGCAGCGCCTCGTCGTTGGTGCTGTCTATGGTCTCGAGCATCGAAAATTGTCCGCCCGGTGCTGGCGATATCGCGGTCAACCGGCCAACAGGACCCGTGCCGCGGCGCCGGCGCCATCAACGATCAATCCTGGGCGAAGGAAGAACAGCGCCACGAACAGGGTGGTCGCCACGAGGATCACGCCAACCTCGCGTGCAATCGGACGGTCGAACGGCTCAACCGGTTCATCGAAATACATCACCTTGACGATGCGCATGTAGTAGAAGGCCCCGACGACACTGGCCAGCACGCCGATGATGGCGAGGGTATAGAGCTCTGCTTCAATGGCCGCCAGGAAGATATAGAACTTGCCGAAGAAACCGGCGAGCGGCGGAATGCCAGCCATCGAGAACATGAACAGGGCGAGCGCCAGCGCCAGCACCT
>JAZFSB010000206.1:0-5088 GCA_036445935.1 Alphaproteobacteria bacterium
CCAGACCAGGCAGTCGGCGACGGTCGCGGCCTCGTCGCCGGGCACGCCGAGGCGCTCGAACAGGGCGGTGGTGTAGCTCAACAGCGCTTCGGCACTTACACGGATTTCGGCGGTCATGCTGGGTTCCTCATTGATCGATGGCGCGCATTGTGTCGGGCCGGGCGCGCCGGGTCCAGCCGGCAGGTTCCGTTATCAAACGAAATGTTCTATGAAATGCCGCAACCGTCGAAAACAAAAACTCGGGAGACAGAGAATGGAAGATCGCATCACCTTCAAGTCTGGAGACCTGACGTTGTCGGGCGCGGTGCACGCGCCGGACGATATGAAACCGGGCGAAAGGCGACCCGCGGTCATGGTGCTGCACGGCTTCGGCAGCAACAAGAACTCGAACAACGTGGCCGGCCCGGTCAAGATGCTGAACGACTGGGGCTATGTCGCCTTCCGCTTCGACATGCGGGGCTGCGGCGAGAGCGATGGCGAGTTCGGCCGCGTCATCTGCCAGGAACAGGTCGAAGACACCCAGGCCGCCGTCACTTACCTGCAAACCCGGCCCGAGATCGATCCCGACCGGATCGGCGTGGTGGGTTCCAGCTTCGGGGCCGCCGTGGCGATCTATGCCGGCGGTATCGATACGCGCATCGGCTGCGTGATGTCGTCCGGCGGCTGGGGCCATGGCGAGCGCAAATTCCGCGGCCAGCACCCGACCGAGGAAGGCTGGGCGCGCTTCACCAAAATGCTGGAAGACGGCCGCCGCCACCGCGAACGCACTGGCGAATCGCTGATGGTCAACCGCTACGACATCGTGCCGATCCCGGAACATCTGCGTAATAATCTGAGCCAGAACTCGGCCGAGCAGTTCCCCGCCGAGGTGCCGCAGAGCATGTATAATTTCTGCGCCGAGGACGTGGTCGGCAACATCGCCCCCCGACCGCTTTTGCTGCTGCACAGCTCGGATGACTCGGTGACGCCAACCGAACAGTCGGTCGCGCTGTTCGGCAAAGCGAACCAGCCCTGCGACCTGCACCTGTTCGCCGAAACCGACCATTTCATGTTCGCCGAAAACAACACGCGCGTGCGTGAAATCGTCAAAAGCTGGCTCGACAAGTTCTTCCCCGCAACGCCGGCGTAGGATCGTCCCCCTCCCCCTCGACGGGAGCGGGGGAAATTGGCGCCCAGATCAATCGCTCATGAAAGTAGGCAACACGCATTGCCGCCGGGCCGGATAGGCGTAAACTTGGAGAAATAAATCATCCGCGGAGCGGGAGGATCTACCCATGGCGCACGATCTGGTAATTCGCGGCGGCAATGTCGCCGATGGTAGGGGCAGCCCGCTTATCGAGGCCGATATCGCCATCGATGACGGCAGGATCACCGAGATCGGCAAGGTCGCGGGCACCGGCGCCGAGGAGATCGATGCGCGCGGACTTCTCGTGGCGCCGGGCTTCGTCGACATCCATTCGCATTATGACGGCCAGGCGATCTGGGACGATCGGCTGCATTCGTCAAGCTGGCACGGCATCACCACCACGGTGATGGGCAATTGCGGCGTCGGCTTCGCCCCCGTCCGCCCGGAACATCGCGACTTGCTGATCGAGGTCATGGAGGGGGTCGAGGACATCCCCGGCCCGGTGCTGCGCGAGGGGCTGGATTGGGACTGGAACAGCTTCCCCGACTTTCTCGACGCGCTGGAAAAGCGCCCGCACGACATGGATATCTGCGCCCAGCTGCCGCATTCGGCGCTGCGCGTCTATGTCATGGGCGAACGCGCCATGCGGCGCGAGAAGGCGACCGCAGACGACATCGCCGAAATGCGCCGGCTGGCGAAAGAGGCCATCGAGGCCGGCGCGCTCGGCTTCACCACCTCGCGCACGGCCAATCACCGCACGCTGGCGGGCGAGCTGATCCCGTCGCACGGCGCGGCCCCGGAAGAGTTCGCCGGCATTGCCCAGGGCCTGACCGATGCCGGCAAGGGCGTGCTGCAGATGATCGCCGACCTGCCGCCGGAAACCAGGCGCGATGAATTCGCCATCATGCGGCGCATGGTCGAGGAATCCGGCCGCCCGCTGTCTCTCACCGTGCTCCAGCGCAACCGTGATCCCGATGGCTGGCGCGAAGTGATGGCGATGGTCGACGATGCCGTCAATGACGGCCATGTCATCCACGCCCAGGTTACCCCTCGGCCGCTCGGCACCATGTTCGGGCTCGACATGGAACGCCACCCGTTCTGCTTTCACCCGTCATTTCAGAAGATCGCCCACGCGCCGCTGGCCGAAAAGCTCGCCGCCTGGCGCGACCCGGCCTTTCGCGCGCAATTGCTGTCGGAAGAGCCTTTGATGGACGACCCCGCGCGCAAGCGCCGCATCCAGGTGTTCGACTACATGTTCGAACTCGGCGACCCGCCGGACTACACGCCCTCGCCCGACCGCGCAATTGCCGCGCTGGCCAAGGCGCAAGGCCGGACCCCACGGGAAGTCGCCTACGACCTGATGGAAAAATTTGACGGGCAGAACATGCTGTACGCGCCCGATACCGGCTATTCCGGCTACAGCATGGATGGCTGCCGCGACCTGTTGCAAAACCCGCACACCGTGGTTGGCCTTAGCGACGGCGGGGCGCATGTCGGCCATATTTCCGACATCAGCTTTTCGACCTTCCTGCTGACCTATTGGGGCCGCGACCGGCCGGAAGGTCTGCTTGATGTGAGCTGGCTAATCAAGCGCATGACGGGCGACACCGCCGACATGGTGGGGTTGTGCGACCGGGGCGTGATCGCGCCCGGCTACAAGGCCGACATCAACGTGATCGACCTCGACCGTCTGGCGATCGGCCGGCCCTATATGGTCTACGATCTGCCGATGGGCGCCAAACGCCTGTTACAAAAGGCCGAGGGCTATGTCGCCACCATCGTCGCGGGCCAGCCGGTCTATCGCGACGGCGAAGCCACCGGCGCGCTCCCCGGCCGCCTGGTGCGCGGCGCGCAGGCAGCGCCGGCAGCGTAAGCGCAACGCTCGTCACCCTCGGGCTCGACCCGAGGGTCTCCATCCGGCCTGAGCCAAGCCCTTCATCAAGATTGCCGGGTCAAGCCCGGCAATGACGATTCTAGATCAAGCCGGGATCGGCGGCGGGTCGCCACGGCCGATTTCTTCCAGGTCGAAAATCTCGATCGCGTTGCCGTCGGGGTCCTGGAAATAGGCGTGGCGGCCGACGAAGGCGATATGGCGGTCGTCCTCGTAGCGCACGATCTCAACGCCCTTGGATTCCACGTACGCAATCGCCCGGTCGAAATCATCGCCATTGACGATGAAGGCGTTATGGATGAGGCAATGGCCCGGATCGTTCGGCCGCCGGTGATAGCCGATATCGGACAGCACGAAGAACTGCTCACCGCAGCACATGAACGCCGTGTGGTCGTTGCGCCGCCAATAGGTCGCGCCGACCACGTCGGTATAAAACTCTATCGCCCTGTCGACATCCGAAACGCTGATGGTGAAGTGCAGAATGCCCGATGGTTTGTACGGGCCGGGCTCGACCTGCTTGACGTTTTTCGTCTTTTGCATCGCCGGGCTCTTGAAGCCTGCCATGATGTACCTCCCTGTGTTTTGTTGTGAACGTCCCGACCGTGTGACAGGGCCGGAGCGTCCGTTATAGTTATCCGCAAATGAAATAATATGGGGGAGGCGCGGGTCGGACAATGGATGCAATCAACGCGATCAAAGGCAGCTCGGCGTTTCTCGCCCTGCTGAGGGACGAAGGCGTCACCCACATGTTCGGCAATCCGGGCACGACGGAGTTGCCGGTGATGGATGCGCTCGGGCGGCAGACGGACCTGCCCTACGTGCTGGGGCTGCAGGAATCGGTGGTCATCGGCATGGCCGACGGGTTCGGCCGCGCGTCCGGCCAGTTGACGGCGTGCAACGTGCATGTCGCGCCGGGGCTCGGCAACGCGATGGGGGCGATCTACAACGCGCGCTATACCGGCACACCGATGATCATCACCGCCGGCCAGCACGAGCAGGGGCACGGGCTGACCGAGCCGGTGCTTTATGCGCCGCTGGTGCCGATCGCAGACCCGCTGGTCAAATGGGCGGTAGAGATCACCCGGCTGGAAGACATGCCGCGCATCGTGCGCCGCGCCGCCAAGGTCGCGATGACGCCGCCGACCGGGCCCGTCTTCCTGTCGCTGCCGGGCGACGTGCTGAACGACGAGGCCGGGGTGGAGCTCACCGCATCGACCCGCATCGACACCAAAACCCGGCCCAGCGATGCCGCGATAGACGCGCTCGCCGCCCGGCTGATCGCCGCCAAAAACCCGGCGATCATCGCCGGAGACGAGATCGTGAAATCGGACGCGCTGGCCGAAGCCGGCCGGCTGGCCGAAGTGCTGGGGGCTGCCGCCTATCAGCAAACCATCGCCTTCGGGTCTCATTTTCCGTCGGAGCACCCCTGCTTCATGGGCGCGCTGTCGCGGGCGCAGCGGCAAATTCGCCAGGCGCTGGAACCCTACGACCTGTTGCTGTTTATCGGCGCCGACGTGCTGCGCACCTCGATCAACAGCGACGTCTCGCCAATGCCGCCCGGCGCCGCGGTCATCCAGATCGGCCAGCTCGACTGGGAAATGGGCAAGAACTACCCCGCCGAGATCGCACTGCGCGCCGATGTCGGCGAAACGCTGCGCGCCCTGATTCCGGCACTGGAAAAGCAGGGCGGGGCTGCGCTGCGCGATTCCGCTTCCAGCCGGATTTCCGCGCTGGCCGATGTGAACTGGGGCGCGCGACGGCCCAAGGTGGTGGAACAGGCACAAGCCAATGCGCAGGCCGCGCCGATCGCGCATGACTGGCTGATGCTCAACGTGGTCGAAGCGCTGCCCTCCGACGCCATCGTGGTCAATGAGGGGCTGACCACCGCATTCCGCCTGCTGGACCTGCTGCCCTACCGCGACCGGTTCGACTTTCACGGCAACGCCAGTGGCGGCATTGGCTGGGGCCTGCCGGCGGCGGTCGGCGTCCAGCTTGCCCATCCCGACCGGCGGGTGGTCGCACTTTCCGGCGATGGCAGCGCGCTCTATTCCATCCAGGCGCTATGGACCGC
>JAZFSB010000207.1:0-5757 GCA_036445935.1 Alphaproteobacteria bacterium
TCTGCTATATCTTTTCCTACATGAACCCGGCGCATGAGGCGCGTACGGCGGAGATCATCCGCGAGCTCGCGCCCGACGCCTTCGTGTCGCTGTCGTCCGAAGTGCTGCCGCGCATCCGGGAATGGCCGCGCATGTCGACCACCCTGATGAACGCCTATTTGGAACCGGTGCTGGCGCGCTACGCCGACGATCTCGACCAGGGGCTCGACGGCGCCGGCATTGCCACCCCGCGCCGCTTCCTGATGCAGTCGAACGGTGGCGTCATGCCGCTGGCCGCCAGCGCGGCCGGCGGGCGCACGGTACACACGCTGCTGTCCGGCCCGGCGGCAGGCGTGCAGGCCAGCGGTTACGTGCTGGGCGAGCGCCAGGGCTGGTCGCATATCGTCACCATGGATATGGGCGGGACAAGCTGCGACATCGCCTTCATCCAGGACGGCGCGCCGCTGGAAGTGACCGAAGGCATGATCGCCGAGCGTCGGCTCGACGTACCGGCCTTCGACATCAGCACCATCTCGGCCGGTGGCGGCACCATCGCGCGGGTCAACGCCGCGCGCTACCTGTCGGTCGGGCCGGACAGCGCGGGCGCCGATCCGGGGCCGGTGTGCTACGGCAATGGCGGTCAGCACCCGACCGTGACCGACGCCGACCTGATCTGCGGCTTTCTCAATCCCGGCCATTTGCTGGGCGGCGAAACCACGCTCGATGGCGCGGCGGCGCGCACCGTGCTGAACGATACCGTCGCAAGTCCAATGGGCATCACGGTGGACGAGGCCGCCGCCGGGGTGGTGCGGCTGATCAACGCGCGCATGGCCGATGAAATCCGCGTCCAGGCGGCGAAGAAGGTGATCGATCTGGCCGAGTTCACGCTGGTGCCGTTCGGCGGCGCCGGCCCGGTGCATGCCGCGATGGTCGCCGACGAGCTTGGCATTCGCCGCGTGCTGATACCGCCCAACCCGGGTGCGTTCTCGGCGCTGGGTCTGCTGTGTTCCGATATCGTGCACGACTATATCCGCTCCGGCATTTGCGATCTTGCCGACCTTGTCCCCGATACGGCCGAAGCGGCGTTCGCGGACCTCGAATCCCGGGCCGACGGCGATCTGGCGGCGGAAGGGCTGGCCGGGCGCGAACGCGTATTCATCCGCGATCTCGACCTGCGCTATGCCGGCCAGGGCTACGAAATCCGCACACCGCTGGACGGGCTTGCCTGCAGCCCGGTGACAAGCGCCGGGCTGGCCGAGCTCGAAGAACGGTTTCACACGCTGCACCGCTCGCTACACGGCCATTCGGCGCGCGATCAGGCGATTGAGCTGGTGAGCTATCGCGTGCGGGTGCGCGTCGCGGTGCCCAAACAGGATCTGCCGCGTATCGGTGGCGCAGGTGATGGTCCGGGCGCGTCTTCCACGGTTCGCCGGGTGACGTTCGACGGGCGCACCCATTACGACGCCTCGGTCCATGGGCGCGACGGGTTGTCATCCGCGCCGCTGGCCGGACCGGCAATTATCGAGCAGTTCGATGCCACCACCGTGCTGCCGCCCGGCTGGACCGCGCGGCTCGATGATTACGGCAATATCGTCGCCGAGCGGGAGGGACAGTCATGACCCAGACCACTACCATCGATCCGATCACGGTCGAGTTGCTGCGCAACCGCATCGCCAGCCTGATGGAGGAAATGGATTACCATTTCTACCGCTCGGGCTATTCCACCATCGTGCGCGAATCGCGCGATTTCAGCTGCGCCATTGTCGATCCGACGGGACGGCTGCTGGTGGCGCCCTGGATGTTCTTTCACGCGCCGGTCTATTACCACCTGGTGCAACGCATTCTGGACATCTACGGGATCGACGATCTGGCCGCCGGCGATGTGTTCGTCACCAACCACCCTTATGAAGGCAACATGCCCCACGCGTCGGATATGGGGTTTATCGCGCCGATCTTTCATGATGGAAAACTGATCGCCTTCGCCGGCACCATCGCGCACAAGGCCGATATCGGCGGCACCGTGCCGGGCAGCACCTATGGCCAGGCGACCGAGCTTTATCATGAAGGGCTGATGCTGCCCCCGGTGCGCATCCATCGCGCGGGCGTGCCGGACGAAGACGTGCTGCGGCTGATCGCGGCCAACACGCGCGCGCCCTATGTGGTGCTGGGCGATATCTCGGGCCAGATCGGCGTGACCCGCATCGGGCGCAAGCATATGGGGGAAATGTGCGACCGGTTCGGCGCCGATACCGTGCTGGAGGCGATGGAGGCGATGATCGCTTCCTCGGCCGAGGAATTCAGCGCCGCGCTCAAGCAAATTCCCGACGGGGTCGGCGAGGCCGAGGGGTTCCTCGACCATGACGGGGTGGATGAGAGCAAACAGGTCCGGCTGCATGTCCGCGTCACGGTCAGGGACGGCGCGCTGGATTTCGATTTCACCGGCTGCGATCCGCAGACGCGGGGGCCGACCAACCTGCGCATCGCGATGGTTGAAGCCTGCGTCTATTATTCGCTGATCGGGCTGCTCGACCCAAAGCTTCGTTACAGCGACGGCATCCGCGACCTGGTGACGATGCGCTTCGGCGACCGCACCGTGGTCAATGCGGAAGCACCCCGGCCGTGCTCCAGCTACATGAAGACCTGCCAGAAGCTGATCGACGTCATTCTGGAAGCGATGGACCCGTTGCTGCCCGGCCGCGCCATCGCGCATTCGGGCGGCAGCGGCGGATCCATCATTGTCGCCTGGCGCGGCGACACGCGGCCCAAGCGCGGCAACCAGTATGAAATCTTCGGCTCGGCCTATGGAGCGGGTGAAGGCTCGGATGGCGCGGCGGGCGCCTCGGTCCATCTGGCCAACCTGTTTGCGGCCCCGGTCGAGATCATCGAGGCGGAGTTTCCCTGCCGTATCAAACGGTTCGAACTGGCTATCGATTCCGGCGGCGCCGGCGAATTCCGGGGCGGGCTTTGCTTCGAACGGGTCTACGAGCTGCTCGAGCCCGCCCAGCTGGTCTATCGCTCGGACCGGGCGATCGTGCCGCCGGCGGGTCTGCGCGGCGGCAAACCGGGCGGCCCAAGCCGTTTCATCCTCAACCCCGGCACGGCAGACGCACAGACCATGCCGTCCTCCTGCCGGCTGGAACTGGAAGCGGGCATGGTGTTCAGCGTGCGCGGCGCGGGCGGTGGCGGCTATGGCGATCCGGCAAAACGCGATCCATTGGCGCTCGAGGACGACATCGCCGAAGGCTATGTCAGCCCCGAAGCTGCTGGACAGGACTACCGAAGCCTTCCGTAGTCCCCTATTCCGCTTTCCGTGATACCGCGTAGCGCACCGGGCGTCCGGCGGCGATGGCGTCGGCGGCGTCGACGATGGCCTGGGTGTCGATCTCGAAATGGCGGTATAATCCCTCGATGGTGCCGGTCTGGCCGAAATGCTCGACCCCCAGCGCGTGGATGCGCTGGCCCTTGACGCCGCCCAGCCAGGACAGCGTCGCCGGGTGTCCGTCATGTACGGTGATGATGGCGGCATGGCCCGGCACCGCATCAAGCAGCCGCTCGATATGGCTCTCGGCGAAACGGAGGCCGTGCATGCGCGCCTTCTGGGCGGCCTGCCAGCCTGCGTTAAGCCGGTCGGCGGAGGTCACCGCCAGCACGCCGATTTCGCGCCGGTCCTCGGCCAGCATGCCGCCCGCGGCGATCGCTTGGGGGCCGACGACGCCCTGATAGGCGACCACCATTTCGCAGTTCGGCCCCGGTTCGCGCAGCCAGTAGGCGCCATCGATGATCGCCTTGCGCAGGTCGTCGCTCAGGTCGCGCTTCGGCTGGTCGATGGCGCGGGTCGAACAGCGCAGATAGACCGAACCGCCGGTGGCATCGCGCAGCCAGTTCGTTTCGTCGGGTTTGGCGTCCCCGTCGCGCTGCAAATATTCGAACGCCCATTGCATGATGACTGAAAGTTCATCGACGAAGGCGGGCTCGAAAGCGGCCAGCCCGTCCTGCGCCATGCCGATCAAAGGCGTGCCGACCGACTGATGCGCGCCGCCTTCCGGCGCCAGCGTGACGCCCGACGGCGTGCCCACCAGCAGAAAGCGCGCATCCTGGTAGCGCGCGTAGGTGAGTTGATCGAGCCCGCGCGCGATGAAGGGATCGTAGAGCGTGCCGACCGGTAACAGCCGTTCGCCGAACAGCCCGTGCGCCAGCCCGGCCGCGCCCAGCAACAGGAACAGGTTGGCTTCCGCGATGCCAAGCTCGATATGCTGGCCGTCGGGCCCGAATTCCCATTTCTGGGCGCTGACCACCTCGCGTTCGCGGAAGGCATCCGCCATCTCGGTCTTGGCGAACAGCCCCCGGCGATTTACCCAGGGGCCAAGATTGGTCGACACCGTGACGTCGGGCGATGTGGTGAGGATGCGGTCCGCCAGCGGCGACGTGCCCCGGCCGAGTTCGCTCAGGATGCGGCCGAACCCGTCCTGTGTTGAAAGCGGGCTTCCCTCGATCACGGGCATCGGCGGCACGTCGATCTTCGCCGCCCGGTACCGCCTTGTACCGACGGCGTTGAACGGGGTCTTGGCGATGAAATTTTCCAGCGTCTCAGGCTTCGGGATCAGCCCCTCGAACCGGTCCCATTCGGCATCCGGGCGGATCGCCATTTCCGCGCGGAAATTTTCCATTTGGGCTGGGTTCATGATGCCGGCGTGATTGTCCTTGTGGCCGGCGAACGGCAGCCCCCACCCCTTGATCGTGTAGGCGATGAAACAGACCGGCCGGTCGTGGTCGATAGCCCGCATGGCGTCCAGGATGGTCGGCAGGCAGTGGCCGCCGAGATCGGCCATGAGCGCCGCCAGCTCGTCGTCGCCGCGCCGGTCGAGCAGATCGCCCAGCGCGCCGCCTGTGCCGAGATCGCTGTTGAGCTGCTGACGCCATGCCGCGCCGCCCTGGAAGGTCAGCGCCGAATAGGTTGAATTCGGACAGGCATCGATCCAGGCCTTGAGGCGCTCGCCGCCCGGCTCGGCGAAGGCGGCACGTTGCAGCGCACCATATTTCAGTGTCACCACCTGCCAGTCGAAGGTGCGAAACAGGCTTGCGATGCGATCGTAGAGCCCCTCGCGCACGATGCCGTCGAGGCTCTGGCGGTTGTAGTCGATGATCCACCAGCAATTGCGCAGCCCGTGCTTCCAGCCTTCCAGCAGGCATTCGTAGATATTGCCTTCGTCGAGCTCGGCATCGCCGACCAGCGCCACCATGCGGCCGGCCGCGCGGTCCCGCATCATGTCCCGCGCGCCCAGATAGTCCTGCACCTGAGAGGCGAACACCGTCATCGCGGCGCCCAGCCCGACCGAGCCGGTGGAAAAATCGACGTCGTCCCGGTCCTTGGTGCGCGACGGATAGGATTGCGCGCCGCCCAGGCCGCGGAAGTTTTCGAGTTGCTCGCGTGTTTGGTTGCCAAACAGATACTGGATGGCGTGGAATACCGGGCTGGCGTGCGGCTTCACCGCCACCCGGTCCTCGGGCCGGAGAATTGAGAAGTAGAGCGCCGTCATCAGCGACACCAGCGAGGCGGATGATGCCTGATGCCCGCCCACCTTCAGCCCGTCTGCGTTCGGCCGCAGGTGATTGGCGTTATGAATCGTCCAGCAGGATAGCCACAGGATCTTGCGTTCGAGCTGGCGAAGCAACTCGATCTCGGTGGCGTCATTCCGGCCAGTGGGTTTTCCGCCTTTTTTCGCCATCGTTCCGCTCTACCCGGACAGGCGCAAATTATACCGACGGAGTGACAGGGAC
>JAZFSB010000208.1:0-12049 GCA_036445935.1 Alphaproteobacteria bacterium
CTTTGCGAGGAGCTGATGGATTATTGGCGCGCCGGGGATAAGTTGATCGACACCACCGCGACAAGCGCTGAGGGAAACGAAAGATCTCGTCCGGACGCCAAGAAACGCCAGGATGTCATGCTTCTCAACAAAGCGCTGTTTGGCAGGGTGAAAGATGATCTGATACGCAGGTTGTTTCCTGAAATTTTCAAAACATTTGAATTCAAAACAAGCAATATGGAAGGTGTCCGGATTGGTTGTTACGACAGCGCGGACCACGGATTTTTCTGCCGCCACCGCGACAATCGCACTCCCTATACCGCACATCGGAAATTTGCCGTCAGCTTGAACCTTTCGCAAGATTACGAGGGTGGGCAGGTGCGATTCCCTGAATATGGCCGCCAGCTCTATCGCACCAAAACCGGCGGCGCGGTTGTCTTCTCGTGCTCGCTCCTGCACGAGGTCCAGCCGGTTACGCAAGGCAAACGATTTGCGATCTTTACCTTCATTACCGACGCCGAAGGCGAAGCCAGGGCCGAAAAAATGCGCGCCCGGGAAGGCAAAGCCGTAAAAGTCTTCGATATGCAAGATTGACCTTTGCCGTCTCTCGGCGCCCCGCCGAGAAATCACCATCTGCGGAGATTCGACCGACAAACGTCATGCGCTATGATGGCGCCATGACATATCTCAGCGTTCTCGATCAGTCGCCGATCCGCAGCGGAGTGACGCCGGCCGGCGCCGTTGCCGAAACCGTGCGGCTGGCGGAATTCGTCGACCGGCTCGGCTATCGCCGCTACTGGCTGGCCGAGCATCACAGCTCGAACGGGTTGGCCGGGTCGTCGCCCGAAATCCTGATCACCCAGGTCGCGTCGCGCACCGAGCGCATCCGGGTCGGCTCGGGCGGGGTGATGCTGAGCCATTACAGCCCGCTTAAGGTGGCGGAGAATTTCCGCATGCTGGAAACATTGTATCCCGGCCGCATCGATCTCGGCATCGGCCGCGCGCCGGGCAGCGATCAGCTCACCGACCAGGCGCTCACGGCCGGGCCCGGCGCGCTCGGGCCGGAGCACTATCCGGCTCAGGTGCGCGACCTGATCGGGTATCTCGAAGGCCGGATGCCTGACGACCACCCGTTCGCGCGCATCAGTGTCATGCCGGCCGGGCCCGGCGTACCGGACATCTGGATGCTCGGTTCCAGCAACCAGAGCGCCATGCTGGCGGCCTATTTCGGCCGGCCGTTTTCGTTTGCCCATTTCATCACCGCCGAGGGCGGGCCGGAGGCGATGGAATATTACCGGCGGAATTACAGCCCGTCCGAGCGCGCCCCCGAACCGCGCGGCAGCATCGGCGTGTTCGTGCTGTGCGCGGACAGCGATGAGGCGGCCGAGCGGCTGATGCGCAGCCGTGATCTATGGACCCTGCGCCAGCGCCGCGGCATCACCGCCCCGGTGCCGACCTTCGAGGAAGCCGACGCCTATGATTACGAGCCGCGCGACCTGGCGATGATCGCCTATAACCGTGAGCGCTGCGTCTGGGGCACGCCGGACAAGGTAAAGGCGGCGTTGCTTGAGCTTGGTCAGCGCTATGGCGTCGACGAATTCGTGCTGCTGACCATCTGCGCCCGGTTTGAAGACCGACTGCGCTCCTACGAGCTGCTTGCCGAGGCATTCGATCTGGCGTCGGCGCGGGACGCGGCCGAAGAAACAGCTCCCGCCTGATCGGCCGGACAGGCAGATACAGGGAAACATCGGACCATGCCCGCACGTACCGGCGAACAATTTCTCCAGGGGCTGAAGGGTGCGCGCGATATCTGGGTCGATGGCGCGCGCGTCGATGATGTGGTCGATCACCCGGCGTTGGCGGGCGCGGCGCGGGCGCTGGCGGACGTGTACGATCTGCAACACGAAGCGGCTGACATTTGCCTGATGCCGGATCCCGAAACCGGTGAGCCGATAAATGTGAGCCATATCATTCCGAGCTCGCGCGCCGATCTGGAACGCCGCCACAAATGCCTGGAAAGGATCGCGGAATATTCATCCGGGCTGATGGGGCGGACGCCTGATTACCTCAATGTCACCTATGCGGGGTTTGCCGGCGGCGCCCCTGAATGGGGCGCGCATGGCAACGAGAAAGGCGCCGAACGGCTGATTGCCTATCAAAAGACGCTGCGTCGCGACGACCTGTCATTGACCCATACCATCGTGACTGCCTCCGCCGACAAGGCGCTGGGCGACAGTCCGTTTCCCGGCGATCAGGTGAATTTGCACAAGGTAGCGGATACCGAGCACGGCATCGTGGTGCGCGGCGCGCGGGTGCTGGCGACGTTGGCGCCTTTCGCCGATGAGCTCGCGATCTATCCCCGCACGCCGCTGGCGGAGGGGCTCGAGCCCTATGCGCTCGCCTTCTGCGTGCCGATGTCGGCGCCGGGGCTGAAATTCATCTGCCGCGACAGCGTGTCGGGCAGCGCCAACCGCTTCGACCATCCGCTATCCAGCCGATTCGACGAACAGGATGCCTTCGTCATTTTCGACAATGTCGAAGTGCCGCGCGACCGGGTGTTCATTGACGGCAATCTGCCTGTCTATAACAGCGTGATGCAGACCAGCTGGATGCCCAACATCATGCACCAGACCATGATTCGCGCCCGCGTAAAGCTGGAATTCGCCTGGGGGCTGGCGCGGCGGATGGCCGAGACCATCAACGCCTCCGATCCCGAAACGCTGCAAATGCTCGGCGAAATCTGGTCCTATGCGGAGTTCACCCGCAGCGCCGTTATCGCCGCCGAGGCTGAGGCGCGTGAATATGGCAACGGATTCTGGGCGCCCGACCTCAGGCCGCTTTATGCGCTGCGCTGCGCGCTGCCCGGCTGGTTCCCGCGGGTGAACGGGATTATCCGCCAGATCGGTTCGCACTTCATGCTGGCGACACCGCGCGCATCAGATTTCGCCGATGCCGCCTTGCGCCCGCTGCTCGATACCTATTTGCCGGGCGCTGGTGGGTCGGGGGCGGATTCGGAACGGCGTGCCCGCGTGTTCCGTCTGGCCTGGGACTTTGCCGGCAGCGCGCTTGGCGGCCGCAACGAACAATATGAGCGTTTCTATCTGGGTTCCGCCGGGCGCAGCCTGCAACGCGCCCACACGGTCGTCGATACCGCGCGCGCCGACGCGCTGGTCGACCGTTTCCTGAACGAGGAACCGGAAAGTTTCTAGCCGCCGTTTGCGCCGCTCAATGTCTCAAGCGGCCTGTTGCGGATCGACTTGCCGAGCGAGTGGGCAAGGAACGGGGCAAGCGTTCGTGCCGCCCGCGCCGCGTTGGCGCCGTTGAGTTCCTGGACCGCGTCGCCCTGCCACAGGCAGCGCCCGTCGGCGCGGCGATTCAGGCTGGCGCTCAGCTTGACCTGATCGACCATCTGGCCTTCGACCACGCGCCTGCGCCCGCCGAGCACACTATCGCGCCGGTTGGACCAGATATTGGCCCGGACCTTGGTCATGCCCTGCTCACCGATGCTGGTATCGCCGGGCTCGGTCCGCGCCGAATCCTCATTGGCCTGGCCGACCTGAACATCGACCAGGTCGGGCGGTTTGACGTTCACGGCCTCGCGCACCGTCTCGATGCCAAGCGTTAGCACCAGGGAGGCCCCCGGCGCGATTCTCACGCCCCGCCCCCTGAGGGTGGCGACGAAGCTGTCTTTTACGGGCAGGTTTGCATCTGCATTGTCGAGCAGCACCACGTCGAGCACCAAGGTGGCCGGGACATCGCCGCAGACGATGGCGTTCACGCGTCCCTCGGGCAGTGGCGGCACGAACTGAGCCGCTGCCGGCGTGCCGAGCAGGATCAGACCCAGGATCAAACAGCGAAGCATTGGCGGAACTCCTGAATTAGACCACTAGTAGACCATAAAAGTCCCCGGACCGCCGAATTTCCGTGCAACCAAACGTTAATCGAAACGGGTTAGATTTTCGCCACCGGACGGGGACAAGGCATGCCCGAGACAAGAAACAGTTACCAGGATGTAAAATCCGTTCTTCAAGGAGGCGATGAAGCCGCCCGCATCAAGCTTGCCCGCGATTTCGCCACTCCGCCCGAAGTGCTTTATTTCCTTGCCGAACATGGCAGTGTCGCGGTGCGCCGGGTCGTTGCCGAAAACCCATCCACGCCCGCTCAGGCGGACGCGATCCTGTCACGCGACGCGGACGTTCCGGTGCGCTGCGCGCTGGCTCGCAAGGCGGTGGGCGAGGGGCTCGACGATCATGCGCGGCGCAACCTTTGGCGCATGGGGTTCACCGTGCTCGAAACGCTGATGCGCGATCAGCTTGTCCGCGTCCGCCGCGTGCTGACCGAAGCGCTGAGCGAGCGCGCCGACGCGCCGCACCACATCATTGTCGCGCTCGCGCACGATATAGAAGAAGTCGTGGCCGCTCCCGTCCTGCAGCACTCTCCGGTGCTGAATGACGATGACTTGCTATCCATTCTCGATGACGATGCGCCGGACTGGGCGCGCGACGCGATAGCCGACCGCTCGACGGTTTCGCCAGCGCTAAGCGGTGTTCTTTCCAAGGATGCCTCGACCGGCACGCTCTGCCGCATGGTCGCCAACCAGAATGCGATCATCGATGAACCAGTGATGGATGGCATCGTCGAGCGCGCACGCGGTGAGCCCGAATTGCAGGAACCGCTGGTCGTGCGTCCCGGCCTGTCATCCGGCGTGCTGGCCCGACTCGCACGCTTCGTGGCGGCCCCGCTGCTCGGCGCGCTTCGTCAGCGCGCCGATGTTGACCCCGATACGGCGCGCCAGATTGATGAGGCGATTGAGACCCGCGATGATAACGTGGAACCACCAAGCGATGAGTTGATCGCGCTGGCGCTGGATAACGGGGACTCGGAGTTCGTGATCCAGTCGCTGGCGCAGCGCGCCGGCTTCACGATGGACAAGGTGCGCCGCATGCTGGCCGCCAATAGTGCCCGCACCGTGGTGTCCCTGGCCTGGAAGGCGGGCCTGGGCGCGCGTTTCGCACTCGATCTGCAGCGTCAGCTCGCGCGTATCCAGCCATCCAAGATGATCAATGCGCGCAACGGCACCGATTTCGCGCTTGATCCCGCCGAAATGACCGAGCAGCTCGCCATGTTCGCCTGATCCCGAATTACCGGATACACTCTCCGACAAGTCTTCATTCGTCCCACCTTTCGGCCGCCGGTTCGCCGCGTGGTCCCGTCGTCGGAGCCCATGCGCGATTTTTTTCTGAAAGGCGGTGTTGTCGCGGGCATCTTCTGGATGTGCATGGCGACGTTGCTGACCTCGTTCACCGGCGCCTTCGTACGCCACCTCGGCGGGTCGGTCCCGACCATGGAGCTGGTGTTTTTCCGTAATTTCTTCGCGTTGATCATGCTGGCGCCGTGGTTTCTGCGCCTCGGCGCCTCGGGCATGCGCACGCATCGCCTGCCGCTCTACGGGCTGCGCGTGACGTTCGCCTACCTCTCGATGCTGATGCAGTTCTACGCGCTGAGCCAGATGCAGATCGCCAAGGTTTACGCGCTGCAATTCACCATCCCGTTATTCACTATCCTGCTGGCGGTGCTGGTGCTCAAGCAGAGCGCCAGCATTCATAGCTGGGTGGCTTGCCTGATCGGCTTCGCCGGCGCGCTGATCGTGATGCGACCGGGCTTTATCGAGATAACCCTGGCCGTCATGCTGACGATGTTTTCGGCCGTGCTGTCGGCGGGATCGAACACCACCATCAAGCTGCTGGCGCGGACCGAAAGCCCCGGCGTGATTACGGTCTACACCAACCTGCTGATGATGCCGTGCGCTTTCGTGCCGATGCTGTTCGTCTGGGTGACGCCGACCCCGGAGCAGTGGCCCTGGATCATCGGTATGGGCGTTACCGGGTCGGTTGGCGGCTACTGCTTTACCCGCGCTGTGTCGTCGGCGGATGCGCGCGTGGTGCAGCCGTTCCAGTTCAGCCGCATGATCTTCGCCACCGGGATCGGCTTCGCGATGTTCGCCGAACTGCCCGATCTGTGGACCTGGGTCGGGGCGGGGGTGATCTTCGCCGCGTCCTACTACGTGCTTTTGCACGAGAAGAACCGCAGGCAGTCGGAAGGAGGGGGCCGATGACAGCACGGCCGGTTGCCCGCGCCGCGGCGCTTGGCGGCATCGCGTGGATGGTGCTGGCGACCGCCTGTCAGGGTGTTTCGTCCGGATCCGTCCGTCTGTTGACCGCCGATATCAATGTATTTGAGCTGGTTTTTTTCCAGAGCGTCATCGCCATCGTGCTGATGACACCGCTGGTCCGCCGTCTACCGGCGGGATCGCTGGCCCGCGCGCGGCGCCGCGCCGGGCTCTATGTGGTGCGCGCGGTGCTGTATTACCTTGGCGCGCTGGCGTCGTTCTTTGCCTTCAGCCAACTCGACATCGCCAACGTTCAGGCGCTGCTGTTCACCGTTCCGGTATTCACCATTCTGCTGGCCAGCCTGATGCTGCGCGAACGGGTCGGCATGCGCGACTGGGTAGCGTGCGCGGTCGGCTTCATCGGCGCGCTGATCATCGTCCGGCCTGGTGTGATTCCGATGAATGTTGGCGCTCTGTCGGCGCTGGGCGCGGCTTGTGCCTATGCGTTTGCCAATATCGTCATCCGCAAGCTGGCGACCACCGAGGACGCGGTGCTGATCACGGTGATCGGCAATGTGATCGTGTTGCCGATCGCGGCGATTCCGGCGGCCTTTGTCTGGGTTACGCCGGACTGGACGCATGTGCCATGGATTCTGGCGCTTGGTGTGTTTTTCGTGCTTGCTCAGTTTTCGCTGGCGCGCTCGATCGGGGCCGCCGACGCGCGTATCGTTCAACCGTTCAATTTCATGCGTTTGTTGTGGGCGGCATTGGTCGGCTGGTTGATGTTCAACGAATTCCCCGATGCGCTGACCTGGATCGGGGCGGGGGTCATTTTCGTTGGCTCGTGGGATGTGCTCCGGCGCGAGACGCGCCGCCCGACGCCCGATGATCGGGTATCATGATCGTTTCCCCGACCGACCGCGCCGCCTATTACGTGATCCGGCGTGAAGCCGCATGATAGACTTCGTTCACCAGTCGCCGGCGTAATTCGAAGGGGATCACGTGATAAAAATGCCCGTTCTCCCCGATGCCGCGCGCGGCGCGCTGTGGATGTTGTTCAGCGCGTGTTGCTACGTGTCTTCGGCGACGCTGATGCGCGGGCTGGGCGATGCCTATTCGACATTCCTGCTTACCTTCATCCGCACGTTGGTGGCGGCGGTCATCCTGCTGCCGCTGTTCCTGCGGGCCGGCCGCGGTAAGTTGGTGCCGCGCCGCATGGGGCTGATCGTACTATCGTCGGCCTTTACCTATGTCGGGGTGCTGTTCTGGTTTTATGGGGCTGCGCACGTGCCGGTGGCGAATTTTTTCGCGCTGCAATTCACCACCCCTTTGTTCACGATCCTGCTGGCGACGCTGATCCTCGGCCAGCGCAACGATCCGGCCGCCTGGGTGGCGACCATCGCCGGGTTCGCGGGGGTGCTGATAATTCTCAGACCCGGCTTGATCCCGGTGTCGACAGGCGCATTGGCGACGCTGGCAAGCTGCGTCGCCTATGCCAGCATCAATACCACCGTCAAGTCGTTGTCGCGCGATGTATCGACCATCGCCATCGTGTTCTGGACCAACCTGCTGATCGTGCCGCTGGCGATGCCGCTTGCCATTGCGAACTGGCAGATGCCGAAAAACGGTGACTGGCTGGTCATCCTGGCAATCTCGGTGCTGACCACGGTAGCTTTCGTCACCGTTACCCGCGCGATCTCGCTGGCCGATGCCCGTATCGTACAACCGGTCAATTTCATGCGCATGCCGATTGGCGCCCTCATAGGTTGGCTGGTGTTCTCGACTTTGCCCGATCTGTGGACCTGGATCGGCGCGCTGGTGATCTTTGTCGCTTCCACATATGCGGTCAGCCGTGGCGCGCGACACGGTTCAAAGTAACAGGATCATGCGCTAAGCTCACGGTCTGTCCTGATTGAACGCTTATTAAAACGACAGGGGGACGACCCATGGCAAAATACATGCTGATCGAATCGCGCGATCCGTTCACGTCGAACGAGGTCGCGCAAAATTATGCGCTCGCCGCCGGTCTGGTCGGGGCGGGCAACGAGGTCACCGTGTTTCTGGTCCAGAACGGCGTGCTGCCGGCGCGCGCCGGCACCAGGGCCGATGGGTTGAGCGCGCTGACCACGGCGGGCGTTACCGTGCTGGCGGATTCGTTTTCTCTTCGCGAGCGCGCCATCGCCGGCGACATGCTGGCCGATGGCGTTTCGGCGGCTGAGCTCGACGTGGTGGTCGATGCGCTGGCCGACGGCGCCAAGACAATCTGGAATTAGGGAGAGCATCATGGCTGACAATAAAACCCTGACTTTCGCATTGATGGACGCGCCCTACGAAAGCGCGCGCTCGACCACCGCCTTTCGGATGATGGATATCGCCGCCCGGCGGGGTTACGACATCAACGTGTTCGCCTATGAAGGTGCCGTCTGCGTGCCGTTCTCCAAGCAGGCGCCGCACCCCAACGCCGTCCATGGCCGCGAGGTCGAAGAGGAAAACCATCCGCTGCCCAAGGACTGGGTCGCGGCGCTGATGCGCGAGGCCGAGAAGAACGGCGGCAAGCTCGACTGGGTCAATTGCGGCCTGTGTGTCGACGAGCGCGGCGTCGCCGAAGCGATTGAGGGCGTGCGGCGCGGGACGCCGGGAGATCTGTGGCAAATGGCGGGCGATTCCGACAATACGCTTGTCATCGGCACGCGCTGAGATAAGGAGGTTGCGATGAAGGTACTTCAGGTTATCGATTGCGCCTATCGCGCGACGCTGGAGGAACAGGACGACACTATCATCTGGATTACCCATGCGATGAAGGGCGCCGGCGCCCATCTCACCGTGCTGCTTGGTGGCAATGCCACGAACTATGTCATCCGCGGCCAGGATGCCTCCGGACTCTCGTTCGGAGATTGGCGGCAGACCGAACCGCCACGGATAGAGAACGATGTAGCCGGTCTGGTGGAGAAGGGGGTCAAGGTCTATGTCCTCGAGGAGGATCTCGCTGAGCGGGGCCTTGGCAACGAGCCCCGCATCGATGGGGTTGCGCTGATCACGCGCGGCGGCGTCCCGTCGCTGATGGATGCCCACGACCAGGTCTGGCACTGGTAACCGGGCAGTTCGGGCCGTTTGTCGTCCTAACCCTATGGCGATTACGGGGATTCTGAGCTATCCAGTCCGCCGGTAGTATATTTTGGCGGAAAGCGAGGGCGCTATGGGGCAGTACAAAATCGCGGTGATCGCGGGCGACGGCATCGGCAAGGAAGTCGTGCCCGAGGGCCAGCGCGTGCTGGAAGCCGCCGGCGCCAAATTCGATGTCGGCTTCGACTGGACCGAGTTCCCGTGGGATTGCTCGACCTATGCCTCGACCGGCCGCATCATGCCGGAAGACGGCATCGAGCAGCTGCGCGCCTTTGACGCCATCTTCCTGGGGGCTGTCGGCTGGCCCGGCGTACCCGATCATGTCTCGCTGTGGGATATGCTGATCCCGATCCGACGTGAATTCGACCAGTACGTTAATCTGCGCCCGGTGCGGCTGCTGGAAGGCATGACCTCGCCGCTCGTCGGCCGCGAGCCGGGCGATATCGACTTCTACGTGGTGCGCGAAAACGTCGAGGGCGAATATTCCGAGATTGGCGGCCGGCTCTACCAGGGCACCGACGCCGAGCTTGCCGTGCAGCAATCGGTGTTTACCCGGCGGGGTTGCGACCGCATCATGCGCTATGCCTTCGAACTGGCCGCGACGCGCCCGCGCAACAAGGTGACCAGCGCCACCAAATCGAACGGCATCATCCATTCCATGCCGTACTGGGACGAGCGCTTTGAAGCGGTTGCCGCTGGCTACCCCGAAGCCGAAACCGACAAGTACCATATAGATATTTTGACCGCGAATTTCGTGCTGCATCCCGACTGGTTCGACGTGGTGGTGGGCAGCAACCTGTTCGGCGACATTCTGTCCGACCTGGGGCCGGCGGTGGCGGGCTCGATCGGCATCGCGCCCAGCGGCAATATCAACCCGTCGGGCGACCACCCGTCGATGTTCGAACCCGTGCACGGGTCCGCGCCCGATATCGCGGGCCAGGGCATCGCCAACCCGATCGCCCAGATCTGGTCGGGCGCGATGATGCTGGAACATCTTGGCGAAGCCGAGGCCGCCGCCGCCGTCATCGCCGCCTTCGAGGACGTGCTGAAGAATGGCGGGCCGCGCACCCGCGATCTCGGCGGCAAGGCCAACACGAAGGAAGTCGGCGAGGCCATTGCCGCCACGATCTGAGAGACCCGATGCCGTGATCACGTTTCATGCCTGGCCGACGCCGAACGCGCACAAGGTTTCGATCATGCTGGAGGAGTGCGGCCTGGCCTATGTCGTGAAGGCGGTCGATATCACCGCGGGGGACCAATTCGCGCCCGATTTTCTCGCGATATCTCCCAATAACCGGATGCCGGCAATTACCGATGACGACGCGCCGGGCGGCGGGGTGGTCTCGCTGTTCGAATCCGGCGCGATTTTGATTTATCTGGCGGAAAAATCCGGCCGCTTCCTGCCCTCGGACGGGGCCGCGCGTTACAAAGTGCTGCAATGGCTGATGTTCCAGATGGCGAACCTCGGTCCGATCGCCGGCCAGGCGCATCATTTTCGCGACGCGGCGCCCGAGCGCGTGCCCTACGCCATTCGCCGCTTCACCGAAGAGGCCGGGCGGCTTTACGGCGTGATGGACCGCCGCCTGGCCGAAGCGCCGTATCTCGCGGGCGCGGACTATTCCATTGCCGACATGGCCTGCTGGCCCTGGGTCCGGGTGCACCGCTATCACGGCCAGATGTGGGATGATTTCCCCAACGTGAGGCGCTGGTTCGACGACATCGCCGCCCGCCCCGCGGTTCAAGAGGGCATGAAGCTGCTTTCCGACAAGCGCGCCAGGACCCGCGACGTGCTCGACGAGAAATCCCGCGATATATTGTTCGGCGCGACCCAGATGCGGCGGCGATAAGGAGATGTGAATAAATGGTTTCCTGCCAGCGTGCCGGACCCTTCACGGCTGGCTTGGCGCCTTTGTCATGCCTTAAGTAGTGGTTATCGGCCTGACGGGATGCGGTCGGTGTCGGGCAGCGTTGGATTAAATTGATTTTTAATAAATGTTACTCACAATATATACGCTGAATTTCCCGTAATACGCGGAAATGAATACGAAATTTAGAAGCGATATCATTTGATAGTGTGGGAAATATCCGCACAATTAATCTCATTGCATGGCGACCCATCGGACCGGGCGCAAACCAGCTGACCGGACGTGAGCGGGACTCCGATGAAAACATATGAATTTCTAGCTTTTCGGAACGGCAAGTGGGAGATCCAGGCGTCCTACGAGGATCGCGAGGAAGCGGTGCTGGATGCCGGGCAGGCAGTGAGCGAAAACCGCTTTCTCGGCATTCGCGTTACGGAGGAGGTCTTCGACGAGGACAGCAATCTCACCAAGACCCGGTCCATATTCAGCTACGAATTCAGCGCCGCGCTCGATCGATCGGGCCGTGAAGAGCAAAAACTGACCGGACTGAAAAAACTCCGTCGTAAGCTCCAGGGGAAAGACGGGCCGGACCTGCTGTCCGCCGAGCATTTTTCGGATGTGGCGTCGACGCGGGGTTTCGCCATGCCGATCCTGTATCTGTTCGTAATCTTGTTTCTCGGCGTGTTTTCGCTGATCGGCCTGCGTACCCTGTTCGGCGCATCGTAGGCGCCGGCGCGAGCAGCGAGGAGCCCGGCCGACGTTCGGGCCCTCATGAAGCAGCTTTCCGACTAGCGCGCCAGGACCCGCGACGTGTTGGACGAGAAATCCCGCGACATCTTGTTCGGCGCAACCCAGATGCGGCGGTGAGGATCAGGAACCTGCGATAAGCTGCAAACGCCTGGTCGCCAGTTGCACCAGCCCATATACATCGCTCGGTGTTTTGCCAGCGACAAACGGGACATCGTAGATTTTGCCC
>JAZFSB010000209.1:0-2740 GCA_036445935.1 Alphaproteobacteria bacterium
CCCTGTGTATTTACGCGCTGACGGTACCGGCTCGCTACCTCTCCCCCCGGCTACCCATGGGATAATCCCTTGGGGTAGCCGGGGGGAGAGGGAGCGAGCCGGCGCCGCGATACTTGAACATGCTCTACTCAGCCGCCTGCGCTGGCTCAAGCGCGGCGATGAAACGCTCGACCTCGAGCGCCGCCATGCAGCCGGTGCCGGCGGCGGTGACGGCCTGGCGATAGGTCTTGTCCTGTACGTCGCCAGCCGCGAACACACCGTCGATGGACGTCGCCGTGCTGTCCGCCCGCGTGATGATGTAGCCTTCCTCGTCCATCTCGAGCTGGCCGGTGAACAGGCTGGTCGCCGGGTCGTGGCCGATGGCGACGAACACTCCATCGACCGCGAGCATGTCCTCCGCCCCGGTCTTGACGTTGCGCAAGCGTAGCCCAGTCACCGACAGCGGATCCTCGGTGCCGGTCACCTCTTCCAGCACGGTGTCCCAGCGCATCTCGATCTTCGGATGGGCGGCCAGCCGGTCTTGCAGGATCTGCTCCGCGCGCAGCGAATCGCGGCGATGGATCAGCGTGACCTTGGAAGCGTGGTTGGTGAGATAGAGCGCTTCCTCGACCGCGGTGTTGCCGCCGCCGATTACGGCGACTTCCTTGCCGCGATAGAAGAACCCGTCGCAGGTGGCGCAGGCCGATACGCCGAAGCCCTGGAAGTGGGCCTCGCTTTCAAGGCCGAGCCAACGCGCCTGGGCGCCGGTCGCGATGACCACCGCGTCGGCGGTATAGACATCGCCCCCGTCGCCGATGGCGCGGATCGGTCGCGCGGCAAGATCTATTTCGCTAATCAGGTCGTTCTTCATCACCGTGCCGACCGCCTCGGCCTGGGCGTGCATCTGCTCCATGAGCCATGGTCCCTGGATGACCTCGGCGAAGCCGGGATAGTTCTCGACATCGGTGGTGATGCTCATTTGCCCGCCGGTGGCGAGCCCCGTGACCAGAAGGGGGCCCAGCCCGGCGCGGGCCGCGTAGACCGCCGCGGTATAGCCCGCCGGCCCCGAGCCGATGATCAGGACCTGATTGTGATACTCCGCCATGGTAATTCCGATCGTTTCCTAAAATCCAAACATGTGATCCAGGCTGAACGCCCCGTCCGTGTTCAACAAGCCATGATAGCCGAACAGCCGACAGGTGGTGTCGCGCACCACGACATAGCCGCCATCGCCAGCGCGGGTGCGCTCGGCGGTGTCGAACATTTCGCTGTAATGCCAGAGCCGCGATCCGCCGCAGGGAATATTGATGGTTCGTTCCGCCACCATCTCGCCGTCGTCGCCAACCAGTCTCAGCAGTGTCTCCGAGACGCCGTGCCAAGGGGTCGAGGCTGGATAGATCAGGTGGCACATGGTTTCGAAAGGTTCGGGTCCAAGCCGCAGGAACAGCCGGGTAGATAGGCCGGGCGCGCGGCCGGCATAGGATTGCGGTTCGTTGCCGAAAGTCAGAACGGTGTTGAAGATATGTGCACCGAAGCTGGTTTCGGCCATGTTTCCGGAGTTCTTGTCTTCGTAGCGGAACAACCCGTGCAGCCAGCCATCGGCCTCGCCGCCATCGGAGAAATCGTAGATCAGCTCCACATGGCCGTACCCGTCGGCCAGCTTGGTGGCGCCGTTGATCATGTCGGAGATATCGAGCGCCGATGCGTGATCCCGGGGCAAGCGCCCGAAGGCGTGGCGTGCGATCTCGCGCCCGGCCGGGTCGATCAGCAGCGCCGCAACCGGCAGCTCTGTCTGGGCGGTCGACATCGGGGTGGGTAGCGCCACGCTGCGCCAGCGTTCGGTTGGCAGTACCGGGGCCGGCAGGATGAAACCCTTGCCCATAAGGTTGCTGACGTCCGCGATAGCGGGATCGGGTGTCAGATCGGACCGTTCGACATTCACATGTGCGATGCGCCGCTTGGCGCCGGTGGTCGTGACTTCGTAGCGCGGGCGCACGAAATACTTGCCGGCCTGGACTTCGATCTGGTGCGGCCAGCGCGCGTCCGGCAGCAGGTCGGCGACCGCCAGCCGGTAGGTGCCGTAGGGTGGCACCGTTGTCTCCAGCCGCGCGATCTTGTCGGAGCCCATAAGGTTGAGCCCGACTGCCCCGGCGGGAATCGCGCAAGGGTGCGAATTCTGCACCCACAGTACCACCTCCTCGTCCTCGCGCGGCGCGGGCAGCCCGCCATAGAGGTCGGATGGCCAGGCATTGGCGTCGTGCGTACAGGACAGCTCACTCCCGTCGTCGCGCCAGACGTCGAGCGCGTATTTGACGACGTCATGACCCTTGATGCCGACGGCGTGCAGGAAAAGCTGGCCGGTGAAATCGTCGAGTCCATGGGTCGCGCGCACGTCACGGCTGTCGATTGAGATGCCGCGCTGGCCCTCGCCCAGCGCCTGGTCCCATTCTGCCAGCACTGTTCCATCATTCGCGAAAAGGATCAGGTGAAGCGATACTTCCACCGCACCGTAGCCGGCCCAGTAATTGGCCGTTACCACCCGGCTGTGTACCCCCGCCTCGTCACGGAAGAAGGCGAAGTTGGTGGCGAAATTGGTGCCATCCAGATAGGTCGCGTGATTGGTGAGCAGGGCATCGTCCAGCCGGATCGCATCCAGGCTCTCAATCGTTGCACCCGCCGGCGTCAGATGGCGGATATGGTCGATCAGCCGTCCGGCATCGAAAGCGGCGACCAGCACGGATTTGATCTCGGCGCCGGGCAG
>JAZFSB010000210.1:0-2590 GCA_036445935.1 Alphaproteobacteria bacterium
GATCACGTGGCGCGCGAACAGCTCGTAGCTGCGCTGCGTCGCCTCCCAGTCGGCCCAGTCGTGACACATGAACATCACCACGCCGAACCCGCCCGACCCAACCTGCATATGTTCGATCTCGCGGATCGCATCGTCCGGCGTGCCGACGATGGCGCGCTGCTTGCCCACGACGAACTCGGCGACGTTCGTCACCTCTTTCGGAACCGGCCCGAGCGGCAGCACGTCGCGGGCATAGCCGCCCCACTGCTCAACGCCAAAGCTTATGTCCTTCAGCGCCCGTTCGCGCGTGTCGGAAATATGCATCTGGATGGCGATGCGAAACTTTCCACGATCGGCTTCCTGCCCATTCGCGACCATGGTTTCCTCGTAAATTCCCCAGTTTTTCGCATAGGCCGCCAGCGCGTCGTCGGAATGGCCGCCGAGCGACAGAAGCCCCAGCCCGTAGCGGCCGGCCAGCAGCGCGCCCGCCGGCGATCGGATCGAAGTCACGGCCATCTCCATCCGTGGCCTTGTATAGGATGCATGCTGGAGTTTCGCGCTCTCCAGCGTGAACCAATCGGTCTTGGCGCTAACGCGCTCACCTTCGAGCAGCGGAATGATCACATCGAGCGACTCATTCATCATGCGGCGCGACTGGCGCGCATCGATCCCCATCTGCGCCGCGTCCGATGGCAGCGCCCCCGGCCCGACCCCGAACATCGCCCGCCCCCGCGTCATGTGATCAAGCTGGACCATCGCATCGGCGACCATGAACGGGTGGGTGTAGGGCAGCGACCTGACGCCGGTCCCGAGCCTGATATGGCGGGTTTCCCGCGCTGCGGCGGCGATGAAGATTTCCGGCGCGGCGATGGTTTCGAACCCGCCCGAATGATGTTCGCCAATCCAGGCCTCGTCATAGCCAAGCCGGTCGAGCAGCATGATCAGCTCAAGATCGCGGTCGAACATCAGGGTCGGGTTTTCGTTCAGCGCGTGGAACGGAGCAAGAAAAGCACCGAAACGCAGATGGGCATCAGCCATGGGGAAACTCTTTCGCAGTTTTTCCTACCCTACCAAACCCATGGACCCCGACACACCCCCCCGCCGCCCGCTTGACGGCGATGGCGTCAACGCACATCGTGGACGCGGAGAAAAACACCGGCAAACGGAGGGGTAGTGGTGGCGAATCAAACCAACATGCGCTGGGTTGGAAGCTGGGCGGTAACGCCGTCGGCGATGGATGGGGTCGCGCTGGAAGGTCAGACCGTGCGCATGGTCGCGCGGGTCAGTATCGGCGGAGAGACGTTGCGCGTGCGGCTGTCGAACGCCTACGGGACCGGCAAGCTCGATATCGGGGCGGCCCGGGTCGCGCTACGCGGTGACGGCGCCGGGATCATCCCGGACTCAAGCCGCCCGCTCACCTTCAACGGCGCGACCGCGACGACCATCCCGCCCGGCGCGCTGGCGGTCAGCGACCCGGTCGAATTTGACGTCGTCCCTTTGTCCGACCTGGTGGTCAGCCTTCACCTGCCCGGCCGGTTGCCCGAGGATTTCCGGCTCACCGGCCAGGCAAATGCGCGCCAGACCAACTATATCTCGGAGCCCGGCGATCATACCGAGGAAGCCACCCTGCCGGTCGCGGAGACAAGGGACGCCTATCTGTTCCTGAGCGGCGTCGAGGTGCTGGCGCCGGCCGATACCGGCGGCATCGTGGCGATCGGAGATTCCCTGACCATCTGCAACGTCTCGGAGATCGACGCCAACAACCGCTGGCCCAACCAGCTTGCCAGCCGGCTCGACGCGCGCGGCGGGCGCGGGTTCGGCATCATGAACCAGGGTATCGGCGGCAACCGGATCGTCCATGACGCGCGCGGTGGCAGCACACAGGCCCGCTTCGACCGCGATGTGCTGGCGCAACCCGGCGTGAGCCACGTCATCCTGTTTCTCGGCATCAACGATATCCGCAACCGAGCCGGCAAGCCGGAAGAAGACGTCACCGCCGGAGAGATGATCGCCGGGCTCAATCAGCTTGCCACGCGGGCGCACGCCGCCGGGCTCAAGATCTTCGGCGGGACCATGCTGACCTACGAGAACGAGAACTTCAATCCGCCGCCCGGCCTGCCCGGCCTGTATACGGCGGAAGGCGAGGTCATCCGCCAGGCGGTCAACGGATGGATCCGCGACAGCGGCGCGTTCGACGCGGTGATCGACTTCGAACGCGCCCTGGCCGACCCGGCCCACCCAACCCGCATGCTGCCCGAATATGATTGCGGCGACCATCTGCACCCGAGCGACGCCGGCTACCTGCACATGGGCGACATCATCGATCTTGATTTGTTTGATTAGGGGTGGGCGGGTCTGAGACCCGCCCGCTTACTCCACCGTCACCGATTTCGCGAGGTTGCGGGGCTGGTCAACGTCGGTGCCTTTGATGCAGGCGGTGTGATAGGCCAGAAGCTGCACCGGTATGGCATAAAGCAGAGGCGAGACGAAGGGATCGACGCTGGGCATGGCGATGCTGGCGAAGGCCTGATCGCCAAGCTGGGCGACGCCTTCGGCGTCGGACAGGAACACTACCTTGCCACCGCGGGTGATGACCTCCTGCACGTTGGAG
>JAZFSB010000211.1:0-3052 GCA_036445935.1 Alphaproteobacteria bacterium
AACATTTCCTGCGCCCAGTGGATATAGATGCTGCGCGCGCCATCGGCGCCGTCTTCATTGATCGGGGTCCGCCCGGCGGTAAACAGGATCGGCACCCGCTCGCGGGTCGCGTTGAACACGCCGCACACGCCGTTGGCGGTGCCGACAGAGACATGCAGCATGACCGTCTGAATTCGGCCGGTGGCGAGAAAATAGCCATGCGCCATCGACACCGCGACGTTCTCATGCGGCACGGTGACCGGGATCGGCGCATTCGATTCGCCAAGCTGCGCCTTGGACAGCGCCTCGATGACGGTCGCGAAGTCGGTGCCGGCATTGCCGAACATGTAATCAACGCCGCGGTCGGCAAGCAGCGCAAGATACGCCTCGGCCACCGAGTCCACCTTGAGAGTCTTCTTCGCCACACTGGCCTCCTGAAAATTAAATCACGGCGCGCCCGCGCCCGGTGATGCCAGTATGCGGGTTGCGCGAGGTACGGAAAACCCCTATGCCGCCAATCCGCCGCAGAGAAACCCAAGGATCGCTGATGCCCGGCCCCGCTTTTCGAATGTCGCTCTATTACACGGCGGTATTCACCTATATCGGCATCATCCTGCCGTTCTGGCCGGTGTGGCTGCAGGGCCAAGGGCTGGACGCCGCCGAGATCGGCTACGTGCTGGCCGCCGGCATGATCGCCCGCGCCGGCATCAGCCCGCTGGTCGCGTCGGTCGCCGACCGCAGCGGCCGGCCCAGCCGCGTGCTGGTACTCCTCGGCTGGGGAACAGTCTCGGGCTACGCGCTCTATTTCCTGGCCACGGGTTTCATCCAGATCCTGGGGGTCGCCATCCTGACCGCGCTGATGTTCTCCGCCATGCTGCCGCTGGGCGACGCGGTGACCATGCTGAAAGTGCGCGAAGGGGCAATCGATTACGGCCGGGTCAGGCTGTGGGGCTCGATCAGCTTCATTCTCGCATCGGTCGGCAGCGGCTACGTTTTGGCCGGCCGGCCGGAGCACTACATTCTGTGGATGGTGATCGCAGCCCTGGCGCTGACCGCTGTTTGCTGTCACCTGGTGCCGAAGGTCCGCACGCCCGGAACCGCGCGCCTGTCGGCGCCGCTGGCCGCCCTGTTCCGCGACCGCAAGCTGGTGGCGTTCCTGGCCGCCGCCAGCCTGCTGCAGGCGAGCCACGGCGCGATCTATGGCTTCGGCACGCTGCACTGGCGCGCGGCGGGGCATAGCGAAACGCTGATCGGCGCGCTGTGGGCGGAAGGGGTGATCGCGGAAATCTGCCTGTTCGCGGCGTCGGGCCGGCTGGTGGCGCGGTTCGGCCCGCGCGGGCTGCTGGCGCTGGCGGCCGGGGCCGGCGTCGTGCGCTGGCTGGTGCTGGGCTCGACCACGGCGCTGCCGGCGCTGATCGGGGTTCAGTTCCTGCACGCGCTGACCTTCGGCGCGACCCATATCGCCGCCCTGCACTTCATCGCGCGCGAAGTGCCGGCCAGCCATGCCGCGACCGCGCAGAGCGTCTATTCGGCAACCATGGTGGGCGTGCTGATGGGGCTGAACACGGTCGCGTCCGGCTGGCTTTATGGTGCTTACGGCGGGGGCGCGTTTACCGCCATGGCGGGAATATCGGCGCTCGGCGGGCTGATCCTGCTGGGCACGCGGGATCGGCCGGGGGTAGCCGCGCCATGACCGAATCCCAGCGCGCAACGATGGGGCTCGGCGGGGTGCTGTGGGCGTTCGGGCTGATCCGGATTTTGACACCGCTCGACGCGCTCGATGTGCCGCTCGGCGCTTTGCTGGTCATTTTCGTGGTTATTTCCCTGATCCGCGCCGGCTGGCAGAACCGTCTGCTGTGCTTTGGTCTGGCCGGGGCGGTGGTGTCCCTGTGCTTGGCCTATGACCGCTGGGAGGTGATTCCGGGCGGCATCGCCAAGGGAGCGATCTTTCCGGCCTTCTTCGGCACCATCGTACTGCTGCGCGCGACCGCCGAGCAGCGGCCGGAGATCATCGCCGCGCGCCAGCTGTTCGCCGAACTTGACCCGATGCGACGGGGCGGCGGTCTGATCGTCGGCGCCAATCTTCTGAGTGCTGTGCTGCAGGTCGGCATGTTTGCCATTCTGGCCCCTATCGTCGGGCGCGAGGCGCCGGACGACGACCGCCGGCGGGTGTTCCTGCTGGCCATGCGCGGCATGGCGCTGACCCCGGTCTGGTCGCCCTTCGTGATCGCCATGGCGGTGGCCAATCATTACGTGCCCGAGGTGCGGCTGTGGCAGATCATGCCGCTCGGCATCGGACTGGCCCTGATCGGCTTCGTCATTTCGATTGGGCTTTTCGACCGGGGCACCTTGGGTGATTTGTGGCGCGCGCTGAAGACGTTGGCGCCGATTGTCCCGGCGGTCGCGATCGCCGCCCTGATCGTCGTCGGCATGACCGCGCTGACGCCGCTAAGCACGCTGGAATCACTGGTGCTCGGCCTGCCGCTGCCTTGTCTGCTGGCAATCATCTATGCCCCGGCGGGTGATCTCGGCACGGCGCTGCGCACCACCGGCGACGGTCTGAGCCGGATTGGGCCGGAAACATCGGTGCTTTGCTTCGCCATGACGCTGGGGGTCACGTTCGAGTCGGTATTGCCGGAAACCGGTCTACTGGATTGGATCGCGACGCTGGCGCTGTCGCCGACGATGGTCATTCTGATCATCATTTTCGGAATGAATCTGGCGGGCTTCCTGGTGATCCACCCGATCGTCACCGGCACCATATTGCTGGTGGTGTTCACCGGCATGGAAACCGGCCTCGCCGATCTGGTGCTGATGCAGGCCATGCTGGTCGGCTGGGGGCTGTGCACCGCGATCTCGCTGGGCAGCCTGGCCGTGGTTACCGGCTCGGTCATGTTCAACCTGCCGCCGACGCGGCTGATCAGCCTGGCCAACATCGCTTACGTGATCGTCACCTCGGCGGTGTTCGCGGGCCTCCTCGCCCTGTTGAACCGGCTGCTAATGGGCTGATTGGTATCGCTCCGGCCCTCTCCCCCTCCCGGCCACCCACGGAATTATCCTATGGGTGGCCGGG
>JAZFSB010000212.1:0-2533 GCA_036445935.1 Alphaproteobacteria bacterium
GCGATCCTCAAGGGGCTGCCGGCGGCGGGCGCCGACCTGATTGAACTCGGCATCGCCTTCACCGATCCCATGGCTGACGGGCCGGCGATCCAGCTTGCGTCCCAGCGCGCGCTGGCGGGGGGACAGAATGTGCGCCGCACGCTCGCGATGGTGCGCGATTTCCGTGGCAATGACGACGACACGCCGATCATACTGATGGGCTATTACAATCCCATCTACATCTATGGCGTCGATGCGTTCTGCAATGATGCGGCCGATGCCGGCATTGACGGGCTGATCGTGGTCGACCTGCCGCCGGAAGAAGACGCCGAACTGCGCGAGCCGGCCGCTGGCGCCGGGATCGATTTCGTACGCCTGACCGCGCCGACCAGCGACGAGGCCCGCCTGCCGGCGCTGGTCAAACATGCCAGCGGCTTCATCTATTACGTTTCTATTACCGGGGTCACCGGCACCGCGACGGCTGATTCGGCCAGCATCGGTGATGCACTGGCACGTATCCGCCGGTTCAGCGATCTGCCCATCGCCGTCGGATTTGGCATCAAAACGCCGGAACAGGCGGAAAATGTGGCTTCGATGGCCGATGCGGCTGTGGTCGGCTCGGCCATCGTGCAGCGCATCGCCGACGCGGTGGCGGGCGGTAAACAGGCAACACCAAAACTTGTGGAATCCGTGCTATACTTCGTTTCCGATCTTGCCGAGGGCGTGCGCCGGGCACGGCGCGCGTAGGCAGGCAGGGTCTCCGTGTTCCGTGGCAAGGTGGCGTGGCGCGCATGAACTGGCTCAATAATTTTGTTAGACCGAAAATTCGCGCGCTGGTGCAGCGCGACGATGTGCCGGAAAACCTGTGGCATCAATGTCCGGGCTGCGAGCAGATGGTGTTCCATCGCGAGCTAGAAGCGGCGCTGAACGTTTGCCCCCATTGCGGCCACCATCTCAGGCTTCCCGCTCTCAAGCGGCTGGAGATGCTGTTCGATGATGGCGAATTCACGCGCGTCGAACTGCCCAGGCTGACCGGCGATCCACTGAAATTCCGCGACCGCAAACGCTATAGCGACCGGCTCAAGGACGCGCGCGCCGCGACCGGCGAGGAAGACGCGCTGATTGTCGCCCACGGCGCCATGGGCGGTCGCAAGGTGGTCGTGGCGTTGATGAATTTCGCTTTCATGGGTGGCTCAATGGGGCTTGCCGTCGGCAAGGCGTTCCTCACGGCGGCCCGGCTCGCGGTGCTTCAGGAAGCACCGCTGATCCTGGTCACCGCGTCGGGTGGCGCGCGCATGCAGGAAGGCATTTTGTCGCTGATGCAAATGCCGCGCACCGTGATCGCGGTGAACGAGGTCAAGGATGCGCGGCTGCCCTATTTCGTGGTGCTGACCGATCCGACCACCGGCGGCGTGTCTGCGTCGTTTGCCATGCTGGGTGATATCCAGATCGCCGAACCTGGCGCGATGATCGGGTTCGCCGGCGCGCGGGTCATCCAGGAAACCATCCGCGAAGAACTCCCCGAAGGCTTCCAGCGCGCCGAGTATCTGCTTGAGCACGGCATGGTGGACCGGGTGGTGCACCGCCATCAGCTCCGCGATGAGCTGATCCGGCTGGCCGACCTGCTGATGAACCGGCGTACCGACAGCAACGTCGTGCCGCTGGCGCCCACCAACAAGACGATGGGCAAGACATCCGCGGCCCCGATGGATCACGAAGAGCGCCCCGCTGCGGAGTGACGCCGTCGTCGAACGGCTGCGGGGGCTGCACCCAAGTCTGATAGACCTGTCGCTTGGCCGTATCCAGCGGCTGCTATCCGATCTTTCCCACCCTGAGGCGTCCCTGGCCAATCTCGTCCATGTCGCCGGCACCAATGGCAAGGGTTCGTTGGTCGCCTTTCTCAAGGCAATCTGCGAAGCGGCGGGCCTGAGCGTTCACGCCTACACTTCGCCGCATCTGGTGCGCTTCGCCGAACGCATCTCGGTGGCCGGGAAGCTGCTCGACGAGGACGCGCTGGTGGCGCTGCTGGAAGAGGTCGAGGCCGTCAATCGCGGCCAGCCGATTACCTTTTTCGAGGTGACCACGGCGGCCGCCTATCTCGCCTTTTCACGGACGCCCGCCGACGTGACGCTGATCGAAACCGGGCTTGGCGGGCGGTTCGACGCGACCAACGTATTTGCGCGCCCCGCGCTTTGCGCCATCACGCCGGTATCGATGGATCATATGCGCTTTCTCGGCGACACGTTGGACGCCATCGCCTTCGAGAAGGCCGGTATCCTCAAGCCCGGCGTCACCGGCGTGATCGGACCGCAGGCCGACGCGGCGCTTGATGTCATCGAGGCCCGTGCTGCCGAGATCGCGGCGCCGCTCTGCACCTATGGCCGGGACTGGTGGGTGGAGACATTGGCGGAGGGGTTCCGGCTGCAAGACGGCAAAGCCGCGCTGTCGCTGCCGCCACCATCGCTGCCGGGCCAGCACCAGATCGCCAACGCGGCGACCGCCGCGATCTGCGCCCGCCGGCTTGGGATAGACGATGCGGACGCAATCGCCGCGG
>JAZFSB010000213.1:0-3723 GCA_036445935.1 Alphaproteobacteria bacterium
CCGTTGTATTTCCGCCGAGACCCATTCGAAGTAAGAAGACAGCGAAACGCCCATTGCAGATGTTCCGCCAATGATAGCAAGGGAAGCCACGGCGGCGATCAGACCGTATTCAATGGCTGTCGCGCCGCTTTCATCGTTTTCCAATAGCTGCACAAGATCGCGCATCTCTACCCCGGTATCGTTGCCGACGGCGACCATGTTAGGGCGCGTCTGTTAATGGCAAATAAACAATATCTCGGGGTTTCTGCAACAATCGGGTGAATCTCGCGATAAATCCTGGAATTTTCTGCCTAACCCCTGTCACGCCTGAGCAAAACGTAGAGCGCGCCCGAGCCGCCGTCGCGTAGCTGGGCGGGGGCGAAAGCCAGCACCATCGGGCGGATTTCGGGTGCGTTTAGCCAATTCGGGGTCTGATTGCGCAGCACGCCACCCCCTTCGCTGACCCGTCCCTTGCCAGTAACCACGAGGACGCAGCGCCGCCCCTCTCCGCGCGCGCGCCCCAGAAACCGGCCCAGCGCCCGGTGCGCCTGATCCTGGGTCATGCCGTGCAGGTCGACCCGGGCCTCGGGACGAAGCTGGCCCCGCTTCAGCCGATCAAGCGTACGCGTATCTATATCGGCCGAGCGACCGGGATCGAGATGCGGCAGCGCGCCGCCCCGACGCGGGGCTGGCGGCGCGAGGCGGGGGCGGATGACGGGTTTCGGCGCCGATCCGGGCTCGGATTCGCGCGGCGGCTGGCCGGGCAGCGCCTCGACATCGTGCATCGCGGCCTCGAACAGCGCCGCGTCGTCTTGCTGCCTTGATTTGTCAGGATATTTCGCCATCGAACAGCACAATATGCAGCCGTCGCGGTCCATGCACGCCAATTTGCGGGGTCTTTTCGATATCGGCGGTGCGCGACGGGCCCGTGATGAAGGTGGCCGCGCGCGGCAAGACGGCCTCGGGCGCGGCCTCACGCAGCACCGCCCAGGCCTGCTCATACCCGCCGACGATGCGCCCCATTGGCAGCACAACGATATGCGCCTCGCCCAGCAGGTGGGCGGCATTGGCGACCGAGGAGCCACACCGCACCAGGACCGTGCCGGTTTCGGCGATGCCGGCGACAGCGCCGGTGACGGTCACGCGGTCGTCCGGCGTCGGCGGGCCGACGCGAAACCGTGCCAGATTCTCATCCCAGCGCAGAGTGTCGAGCCCGCCATCCGGTGCGATCGCGCCCGAGATATCCCCGGACATGGCTTCTACATAACCGGCAATAACGGTGGCGATGTCATCAGGACCGGCCGCCTCCGCTATGCTTGCCCCGGCGAATTCCGCCTGTTCGATAAAGCGCGCGCGCAGCGCCGCCGCGTCGCCGGTCGCGCGCGCCGGCACGATGTAATCCTTGACCGGCGGGGCAGGATTGTCCCGTTCGCCCACCGCCGCCCGGATCGCGGACAGGATATCGTCGCGGTCGCCACTCATCGTCGGCCTGCCTCGCGTATTTTCCATTGATCGATGAAGGTGCCCCCTTCGGGCGACGGCAGATCGCGCGCGCGCGTCCAGGCGGCGATGAAGGGCAGACGCGGCAAGCGCCCCCGGCGGCCGGAAAGCAGGGTCAGCAAATCTATCCCCACCCGTGCGAGCAGCCGGTACAGGCGGGGCCGGCGGGCGATTCTGGCCCACAATCGCACCCAGCGACGCCCGGCGGCGGGCACGGTGGCGTCAGCGAAGCCGTCCTCGCGCAAACGCCGCAGCAACGCCGGCAGCGGAATCCGCACCGGGCAGACTTCTTCGCACCGTCCACACAGGCTGGAGGCGTGCGGCAGATGGTGCGCGGCGCCCGGCCCAAGCAGCCCCGGCGTGAGGATGGCCCCGATCGGGCCGCCATAAACCCAGCCATAAGCGTGCCCGCCGATCGTGCCATAGACCGGGCACTGGCTCTGGCACGCACCGCAGCGGATGCAGCGCAAAATGTCGCGATAGGGCCCGCCGAGCAGCTTGGTGCGGCCATTATCCAGCAGCACGACATGGAACGCCGACGGCCCGTCCACATCGCCTTCGCGCGCCGGGCCGGTCACGAAGCTGGTATAGCTGGTGATCTCCTGCGTGGTCGCCGAACGCGCCAGCACACGGATCAGCGCCAGCGCGTCATCGACCGTTGGCACGACCTTTTCGATACTGGCAAGCGCGATATGAACTGGCGGCAGGCTGTGAACCAGGTCGGCATTTCCTTCGTTGGTCACCAGCGCGATCGAGCCGCTTTCGGCAATCAGGAAATTGGCGCCGGTGATGCCAACATCGGCGTCGAGAAAACGCTGGCGCAAAATTTCGCGCGCTTCAGCCAGCAGCGCATCCTTGTCGTCGAGATCGCGCCCCGGATCACGGTCGGTATGATGTTCGCGGAAGGCATCGGCGATCTGGCCAGCATTGAGATGGATTGCCGGCATTACCACATGGCTTGGCGCCTCGCCGCGCAGCTGAAGAATATATTCCCCGAGATCGGTTTCAACCGGTTCAATCCCATTGGCGGCGAGATGGTCGTTGAGCGCGATTTCCTCGGACAACATGGACTTGCTCTTTACGACGTTGCGCGCGCCGGCGTCCTGGCAGATTTTGAGAATGGTCTGGCGCGCCGCCGCCGCGTCGCGGCACCAGTGAACCTTGCCGCCGGCGTCGGCCATGCCCGCTTCGAAGCTCTCCAACAGATCCGCCAGATGGTCGAGCGCATGGTCCTTGATGGCCCGCGCCTGATCGCGAAGCGCGTCGAATTCCGGCAGGCGCGCTTGCATCGCGGCACGGTCGCGATGGAATTCAGACTCCAGCTTGTTCAGCGCCGCGCGCAATACCGGATCGGCAATGGCGCGCGCCGCGTTGTCGGGAAAATGCGATGATGTCGGTTCCACCGGCTTATACCAAGGGACGCTGATATTGACCCCTAGAGATCGCGTAGGCGGTCCGTCGGGTAGGAGGAAAGCCGTCTCTATAGGTCATTATCAGCGCTCCTTGGTATCAGGCCTTGTCCGCCGGCTCACCGATCGCCGGGCCCGCGGTCATGCCGGACAGCAACTCGGCGACATGGCGCACGCGGACGCTGGACGCGCGGCGCGACAGCCGGCCGGCGATGGCCAGCAGACAGCCGAGATCGCCAGCCACCACGAAATCCGCCCCGTTGGCTTCGATCGCATCGATCTTGGCGTCGGCCATGGCGGTGGAGATATCGGCATATTTCACGCAGAACGTCCCGCCGAAGCCGCAACAACGATCGGCGCCCTCATGTTCGACAACCCGGATACCGTCAATGCCCGCCAGCAAGCGGCGCGGCTGTTCACGCACGCCGAGCTCACGCAACCCGGCGCAGGAATCGTGATAGGTGACGGTGGCGGGAAATTCGGTATCAATCAGCTCCGCGTCCCAGCCGCCCTGGTCGACCAGGAACGACACCAGCTCCCAGGTTTTATCGGCGAGCGCCCGGGCGCGGGATTCCATCGCCGGGTCGTTAGCAAACAAAAGCGGGTAATGGCAACGGATCATGCCGGCACAGGACCCAGACGGCACAACCACGTAATCGAAGGGCTCGAACAATTCGATGTGCTGGGCCATGATCGCGCGCGCATTGTCGCGGTCGCCGGAATTATAGGCCGGCTGGCCACAGCAGGTCTGTTCCAACGGCGCCGAAACAAGGCAACCGGCCTGTTCCAACAGCACCGCCGCCGCGAACCCGACGGTCGGGCGGAACGCATCGAC
>JAZFSB010000214.1:0-2050 GCA_036445935.1 Alphaproteobacteria bacterium
ACGCTGTTGGCTGCCGTGGAATCGCTGAGCGACAGTTTCGGCGAGGTCGTTAGCCAGTTCCACCAATTGCATGAGTGCCTGTATACCTACAGCGTGCCCGATGAGCCGGTCGAATTGGTCAACGTTCGCCTGCGCGCGGCCGGCAGTGTCGACGAACCGCCGCTGATGCCCGCCGCTGGCGTTGGCAAAACGCCCGATCCGATTGGCGCGCGGCCGGTGTTGTTACCCGACAGCGAGGGCGCCCAGCCGGTTCCGGTCTACCGACGCGACCAGCTGACGCCGGGCGCCACGTTGGCCGGCCCGGCGATCGTCGAAGAACCCTCGTCGACGACGCTGGTTTTGGCGGATATGGATGTCACCGTCGATGCTTACGAAAATATGATCATCACACTGCCACCATCAGGACCAACGTCATGAGCGTCGACGCCTTCACCTTAGCCGTAGTCCACAGCTCTCTCATCGCCATCGCGCGCGATATGAAAATTATGACCATGCGCACCGCCTATACCCAGCTGTGGAAGGAGCAGGGCGATCTTTCGTGCTGCCTGATGGACGCCAATGGCGACATCATCGCCCAAGACCCCAACGGCTTTCCCATCCACGTCACGACCATGCCACTGCAGTTGCAGGGTGCGGTGGCGGCGGTCGGGCGGGAGAACCTGCAACCAGGCGATGTGCTGGCTACCAATGACCCCTTCATCGGCGGCACCCACTTGCCCGACGTGCTGATCGCGCGGCCGCTATTCCACCAGGGAGAGCTCTATGCCTACGCCTGCAACCGCGGACATTGGGCGGATATCGGCGGCATGGGCCCGGGTAGTTATTCGCCGGCGACCTCCGACATTCACCAGGAAGGTATCTTCATTCCGCCGGTGAAACTGTTCGAGGCCGGCCGGCCCAATGCCGGTGTGCTCGAGATGATCATGGCGAACATCCGCAATCGCTCGATCGGCTTTGGCGATCTGCGCTCGCAGTACGCCTCTTGCGAAACCGCCGAGCGCCGTCTCGGCGCATTGATCGAGCGCTACGGTTTCGACACTTTAACGGCGGCGATGGCGGAAATAATCGCCCGGGCCGAACGGCTGACGCGGGCGCGTATCGCCGAATTTCCCGACGGCGACTACCACGCCCGCGATTGCCTCGACGGCGACGGCCGTTCCGAGGAAAAAACCTGGGTCGACGTCAAAGTCACCATCCGCGGCAGCGATATCGTGGTCGATTTGAGCGGCAGCAGCGACCAGTCGTCGGGAGGTATGAACTGTTCGTATTCCGCCGCCGCATCGGCGGTGCAGTATGCGATAAAGTCGATCACCGATCCGGAAAACCCGCCAAACGCCGGCAGTTACAAACCGATCGCCGTGAAGACCCGGCCGGGCTCGTTGGTCGATGCGCAAAAGCCCGGATCGATGATCGGTTTCGGCGATGTTTGTTACCGCGTGCTCGACGCCACCATGGCCGCGATTGCCGGCGCAATCGGCGATCGGGCGATTGCCAGCGGGTCGGGGTCGACCGGTACCGCCGTGGTCGCTGGCCGCCAGCGGCGCGCGAACGGCGATCATTACTTCACCACCATCGAGCTTTCCTCGGGCGCTTACGGCGCCCGTGCCACGCGCGACGGCATCAACGCCATCCGCTACGGCCCCGGCAATGCTGGTCACATCCCCATCGAAGCAGACGAGATCGAGAATCCGCTGTTTTTTGAGGCCTACGAGATCGTTCCCGACACCGGCGGCGCCGGCCGTTTTCGCGGCGGCAACGGCTTCGTTCGCGCCTTTCGCGTCGAGGCCGATCAGGCGCAGATTTGCCTGTGCGCCGACCGCCATGAAACGCCGCCGCCCGGCCTGGCCGGCGGTCAACCGGGCGCCACGTCGCGTTATGTCCTCAACCCCGGCACTAACCGTGAGCAAATCTTGCCCAGTAAAACGCCCTATATCGACCTCGAACCCGACACGCTGGTTCGTGTGCAGTCGGCCGGCGGCGGCGGATTTGGCGACCCGCGCGAACGCGATCCGGCGTTGGTCGCTGACGACGTGAAGAACGGTTATGTCAG
>JAZFSB010000215.1:0-6318 GCA_036445935.1 Alphaproteobacteria bacterium
CTTGGTAACAACTTTAGCCGCTTTAGGAGCTGATTTAACGGGCTTTACCGATTTTATCTTCGGTTTTGACGATTTAGTTGGCGTTTTTGCTGTCATTTTAGCCTTTTTCGCTACTGGTTTAGCCGGCGTTTTGGCCGTCTTCGTTGGTTTTACGGCCTTCGCCTGTTTTTTTGTGGGCTTTGCCGGCTTTTTAGCCGCCTTCACGGCCTTGGTCGTCTTGGGCTTAGGCTTGGGCTTGGAAACGGTTTTCGCCATGACTCTCTCATCAGTAATAAATCCAAACGAAAGCCGCCGCAGGCCAATCCCGTGAGATCAAACGAAGAGGCGCAGGCAAAGGCCGGGGCCAAGGCCAGTCTCTTGTCTCAATGCCTACGGTTTTGTCAGGCGCAAGTCACCGGGCTTTCGAAGACCGGGAATTATACTCACTCCGGTCTATTCACTGAAAATATAACACAATTTTCAGAAAAATGACAGGACTTCTTACCAATTCAGGGGTTTCCGGCGAAATACCGTCGTGAACCCTTAGATCGCGGGTGACGGCGCGTTAGTCCCGCTGACCCGGATTCGAACTGAAATGATCCTCGAACTTGTTCTCGACGCCTTTCCAGTCATCGGCGTCGGCGGGCGCGTCGCCCTTGCGCGTGATGTTGGGCCAGTCTTCGGCGAACTTGGTATTGAGTTCGAGGAACTTGGCCGCCGCGTCGTCACTGTCCGGCTGAATCGCTTCGACCGGGCACTCAGGTTCGCAGACGCCGCAATCGATACATTCTTCAGGATGAATGACCAACATGTTTTCGCCCTCGTAGAAGCAATCCACCGGGCAAACTTCGACGCAATCCATATATTTGCACTTGATGCAATTTTCTGTAACGACGTAGGTCATTCCTGTCTCCGTTCATTCCCTGCTAACGCATGGCCGCGCGCGTGGTTGGCAAAATCTCTACTATCTCGGGACGGCGTGCGCAACGGCGAAATGAGTCGCGCGCCACCAATTTTTACGTCGTCACGCGCGCGTGCCTCGCAACGCCGCCTGAGCCTGCTTGCGCGCGGTGCCGCGATCGCGGTCGGTCACATGGATCAGCACGCCGATGCGCCGCAAAAGCTGATCTTCAAATGGGTCGACCACACCATCGGCCAGCGCCACTTCCCATAATGTCTGCATCAGGCGAACCCGCTCGTCATAGGAAAACCCCGCGGTGATCGACCGCGTGAAACTGAAAAGCTGGATCGCCTCGGCGACTTCCGCGGTCGCGGTCTCGACCAACGTCGCGGCCTCTTCATCGCTCAACCCCAGACGGTCGCGCGCGAAACCGATGATGCGCCCGTGTTCGGCATCGTGAAACGCCTCGTCCACGGTCGCGACCTCAACCAGCAGGGCGGCCGCGGCGAGATGGAATTCGTCCATGCTGTGCTGGGCATGGCCACCGGTCGCACGTGCTTTGCGGTCGATCAGGAATGACTTTATGCGGTCAATCATCGAGAGTTGGTTCCTCTTTGTGGTTGGCCATATCCAGCGATACGGGGTATTGGCGGAGTGTCGGAAAGTTCGTCATAGAGCATGCGGGCCTCAGGTGCGGGCCCACGCCTTGTACCCAGCGCCCGCACCCGCACCACGCGGATGATTTGTGCCTGCGGGAACGTTAATACATGGCCGGGGCGCACCAGGAAATGTGCCTTTTTAACCCGTTCGCCATCGATGCGCACGCGTCCCTTGACGCAGAGCCGGGCCGCGATGGAGCGGCTGCGAAAAAACCGCGCCTGCCACAGCCATTTATCGAGCCGAATGGCGTGTTCGCTCATTGCCGGAGCCGAAGCCGGGCCAGGGACGCGAAGGGTGAATCGCCGTCCAGCTCGGCGCGCGGTCGCGGCGATTTTGCGCCAGCCCCGTCGACCCGGGACCCCTTCCGCCCGGAATCCCGGCGCTTGGCCTGAAACAGCCCGTCGTCCGGGCGCTGCCGGTAGCCCAGCGCGGCAACCACCGCCCCGGCCAGCGTAACCCCGACGCCCAGCGCGGGCGCGATATCGGCTGGCGGGGCGAATGGCCCCTTGCGCGCCAGGCGCAGCAACTGCACCGCGATGCGGTCCAAAACGTCGATGCGCATCGCATGCCCATCGATTACACGGTAGCCGATCGCCTCATAGAATCCGTTGGGCACGCCATTGGCAGCCGGCGCGCTGACCCGGCCAGGCGCGGGAGGGGCTGCATCGTGGCCGGGATGGCGCGCGGCCCACAGCAGGGCGCGCAGCCGGACCGCGCGGGGCTTCAGCAGCGCCGGCAGAAATACGGCGTCGCGCCCCAGCCGAAGACCGCGTCGGCGCAACGCCTGGCGGTCTTCCGCGGTCAGCGCGGTGATCTGCTGAGCTGCTTTCGCGCGGGGCATCGACCCCAGACCTTCGCGCAGCCGGAATACCAGCCCACGGGCGGGGCCGCTCAACTTTACCCGCTCCAGCACGATCAACGGTCCCAATACGCGATCGATTTCATCGGTCAGCCAGCGGCGCAGGCGCAGTTCGGCTCTCCGCCGATATTGCGCCGGCAGCAGGTCGCTGGCGGTCAGCCGGATCGACGGCGCCATCACGTCGCTTTCTCCGCCGAGCCGGGCGACCACCGCGCCACGCCAGGTAATGGCGCCATCATCGGCAAAACCGAAGGCGTCGTCGGCATCGCCTTCCAGCGCCTCAATGCGACGCCTGATCTCGGCGCCCAGCGTGCGCTTGGCGGCGGACAGCACCAGCCGGCGCGTCTCGCCGGTGATGCCGTCCTCGGGCTCGAAGCGGAACCCGTCAAGCCAGCCGACATGATCACCTTCTATTCGGACCGCGCCCTCACTGTCGATATCGGCGGCCAGGTCGGACCGGGAGCGCGAGCGGATCAGGGCCGTGCTCCGGCGATCGACGAAGCGCTGGGTCAGCCGGTCGTGCAGCGCATCGGACAGCCGGTCCTCGATCGCCCGCGCGCGGCCCTGCCAATGCGCCGCGTCATCCAGCCAGTCGCCGCGCTGCGACACATAGGTCCAGGTTCGTGTGTGGGCGATGCGCGCCATCAGCGTGTCGATATCGCCATCGGCGCGATCGAGACGGACAAGCTGGTTCGCCACCCAGTCATACGGCAGGCGGCCGTCGCCCCGGGCCAGGAAACGGAAGACGCGCCCGATCAGCCGCACATGGTCTTCGGCCATGGTCTTGCGGAAATCGGGAATCTGGCAGGTTTCCCACAGCAGCCGCACCATATCGGGCGTACCGGCAAGCGCCGCGATTTCCGGCACCTCGGCCAGCCGGTTGAGTGCCAGATGATCTTCGGCGGTGTGCGCGCGCATCAGCGCCGGCGATGGCGGCGGCGCGTCGAGCGAATTGCGCAGCGCCCCCAGGCTGCGGAAGCTGAGATCGGTATTGCGCCACCAGGCGCCCCGCAGCGCGCGGAAATGGTGGTTTTCGATGGCGTCGACCGCTTCCGGCTCAAGCGGCTCTATATCGGCCAGTGTGCCGAACGTCCCGTCGCTCATATAGCGTCCGGCGCGGCCCGCGATCTGGGCGATTTCGTCAACCGCCAGCATACGGTGGCGATGGCCATCGAACTTGCGCAGGCCAGAAAAGGCGACATGGCCGATATCCATGTTCAGCCCCATGCCGATAGCGTCGGTGGCGACCAGATAATCGACCTCGCCCTGCTGATACATCTCGACCTGGGCGTTCCGGGTGCGCGGGCTGAGCGCGCCAAGCACCACGGCGGCCCCGCCCCGGGCGCGGCGGATGGTCTCGGCCAGCGCATAGACATCATTGGCGGCAAACGCGACCACCGCGCTACGCCGGGGAATTCTGCTCAGCTTGCGCGGCCCGGCGTAAGTGAGGCGTGAAAAGCGCGGCCGGCTGATGAAAGTGGTTTCAGGGACCAACGTGCGGATCACCGGCCGGATGGTGTCGGCACCAAGAAACATGGTCTCAAGCTGTCCGCGCGCGCGCAAAAGCCGGTCGGTGAAGACATGGCCGCGTTCGGGATCGGCACAGAGCTGAACTTCGTCGATGGCGAGGAAATCCACCAGTCTGGCAATCGGCATCGCCTCGACGGTACACATGAAATATCGCGCCGTCGGTGGCACGATCTTTTCCTCACCCGTGACCAGGGCCACCGCGCGCGCGCCGGCAATGCGCACGACCTTGTCATAATTTTCCCGAGCCAGCAGCCGCAGCGGAAACCCGATCATGCCGGTGCGGTACCCGAGCATGCGCTCGATGGCGAGATAGGTCTTCCCGGTATTGGTCGGCCCGAGGACGGCAGTCACCCGCGAGCCGCTGCCGATTGCAGACATGGAACAAGGATGGCGCGACCCGGGATTTGTTGCAAGTATCTCGAATGGGCAACGCGCGGGTTGCGATTACGCGCGAGACGCCTAAATATGCAGCCAAATCATGCGTTGGACTTTATGAGGACCGAAAGATCCATGGCGGAAGAAACACTTCAATTCGAGACCGAGGTTGGCAAGATCCTGCAGATCGTCGCCAACTCTCTCTATAGCGACAAGCAGATCTTCCTGCGCGAGCTGATATCGAACGCGTCCGACGCCTGCGACCGGCTGCGCTATCTGGCGATCACCGACCCGTCGCTGACCGCCGACGATCCCGACTTCCGTCTGCTCATCACGCCCGACAAGAAGGCGAAGACAGTAACCATCGAAGATAACGGGCTCGGCATGAACCGCGAGGCGCTGGTCGAGGATCTCGGCACCATCGCGCGCTCGGGCTCGGCCGCGTTCCTTGGTCAGATGACCGGTGACGAAGGCAAGGATCTCGCCATGATTGGCCAGTTCGGCGTCGGCTTCTATTCCGCCTTCATGGTCGCCGACAAGGTCGAGGTGATCAGCCGCCGCGCCGGCGAGGCGCAGGGCTGGCGCTGGGTTTCGGACGGGGCGGGCGAGTTCACCGTGGGCGAGACCGACAAGGACACGCGCGGCACCCGCATCATCCTGCACCTCAAGAAGGACGCCGCAGAGTTCCTTGAGCCGGCCCGGCTGCGCCATGTGGTGACCACCTATTCGAATCACATCTCGCTGCCCATCATGCTGGTCGAGGATGACAAGCGCGATACCGTCAACGCGGCGTCGGCGCTCTGGACCCGGCCCAGGAAAGAGGTCACCGAAGAGCAATACACAGAGTTCTACCGCCATGTCGGGCACGCCTTCGACGAACCCTGGATGACGCTGCATTGGCGCGCCGAGGGCAAGATCGAATATACCGGCCTGCTGTTCGTGCCCACCGCCCGGCCGTTCGACATGTTTCAGCCAGAGCGCAAGCACGGCGTAAAACTTTACGTCAAGCGGGTGTTCATCACCGACGATTGTGAGGGGCTGGTGCCGTCCTGGCTGCGCTTTCTGCGTGGGTTGATAGATTCCGAGGACCTGCCGCTCAATGTCAGCCGCGAGATGCTGCAGCACAACCCGGTTCTGAGCCGCATCCGCCAGGCATTGGTCCGCCGCGTTCTCGGCGATCTGAAGAAAAAGGCGAAAAAGTCGCCCGACGAATACGCGACCTTCTGGGAAAATTTCGGCCCGGTGCTCAAGGAAGGCATATACGAGGACCCCGAACAGCGCGACGCCCTGCTGGAGATCGCCCGCTTCCGTTCGACCGCGGGCGACGGGCTGGTTTCCTTCGCGGACTATGTCGAGCGCATGAAGGAAGGCCAGGACGCGATCTACTACATCACCGGCGAGGAGATCGAGGCGCTGAAGAAAAGCCCGCAGCTGGAAGGGTTCCGCGCCAAGGGCGTGGAGGTGCTGCTGCTGACCGACCCGGTCGATGAGTTCTGGCTGCCGGCGCTCGGCCAGTTCGAGGAAAAGCCGCTTAAATCGGCAACCCGCGCGGGCGCCGATCTGGGCGCGATCAAGGCGGCGGATGCCGATCCCGAAGACGCGGAAAAAGATCAGCCCGAAGACCTCGCCCCCGGCGTCGACGCGCTGCTCGCCATGTTCAAGATGGAACTCGAGGACGAGGTTAAGGATGTGCGCTTGTCAGAGCGGCTGACCGACAGTCCGGTCTGCCTGGTGTCGGACGAGGGCGATATCGATATCCACATGGAGCGATTGTTGCGCCAGCACCAGCAGCTCGACCACGAGGTGAAGCGGGTGCTTGAGATCAACGCCAAACATATGCTGATCACAGCGCTAGCCGGCATCGTCGGCGACGACGGGGCGGGGGAACGGGTGACGGAAGCGGCCCATCTGCTGCTTGATCAGGCGCGTATCCTGGAAGGCGAGCAACTGCCCGACCCGGCCGGCTTCACCAAACGCCTCGCCGACATGATGACCCGCGGCCTCGCCGCCTGAG
>JAZFSB010000216.1:0-2323 GCA_036445935.1 Alphaproteobacteria bacterium
CAATCGAGTCGCTGCGCGCGGGCTATGGCAAGATGGAAATCCTGCATGATTTCCATCTTCAAGTGGCGCGCGGCCAGTCGGTCTGTCTGATCGGGCCGAACGGGGCAGGCAAATCCACCGTGCTGCATTCGATCTACGGCTTCACCAACATTTTCTCCGGCCGCATCCTGATTGGCGAGGGCGAGGCCGCGCGCGACGTAACCAAAATGTCGGCGGAGGACAAGCTGCGCCACGCCGGCATCGCCTACATCCTTCAGGACAAGTCGGTTTTTCACGCCATGACGGTCGAGGAGAATCTGTGGATGGGCGGCTATCTGATGGACAAGCCGGCCCTGGCCAAGGAAGCGGCGGAAAAGATCTTCGACAAATACCCCCGCCTTGCCGCGCGCCGGAACAACCCGGCCGGCGTGCTGTCGGGTGGCGAACGCCGCTTGCTCGAAATCAGTCGCGCGCTGGTGATGGAGCCCGAGGTGCTGCTGGTCGACGAACCCTCGATCGGGCTTGAGCCGCGCTTCATCGACATGGTGTTCGAAATCCTCGACGAGCTGCAGCACAGGGACGGCAAGACCATCCTGATGGTCGAGCAGAACGCCAAGCGGGGGCTTGAATTCGCCGATGTTGGCTACGTGCTGGTCGCCGGTGAGATTGCGATCGCCGAAACCGGCGACGAACTGCTCGCCAATCCCGAAGTGGGCCGCCTGTTCCTCGGCGGCTAGGATCTAGAGGTATTTCGGAACCGGCCGGTGCGATTCCGCGTGAGCGGAATACGATCAATAATCCTACACGCACATTGCCGTGGTGCGGTGCATGTAGCGTTCGCCGACAGCATCGTAATCGGCGACGGCGTAATGCATGGTGCAGCGGTTGTCCCACATCACCAGATCGCGCACCGACCAGCGGTGCCGATAGATGAATTCCGGCTGGGTCATGTGCGCGAACAGGTAATCGAGCAGCGCGCGGCTTTCAGCCGGGTGCAGATCGACAATGTGCGACGTAAAGCCCGGGTTGACGAACAGCGCCTTGTTGCCGGTGTCCGGGTGGGTGGTTATGACCGGGTGTTCAACCGCCGGCGTCGCGTCAAGTTGCTGCTGATTGGCCTTTTCTCCCTTGAACACCCCGCGCGAGGCGTAGCCGAAATCATGCACCGCGTTCAGACCTTCCAGAATTCCCTGCATTCGGGGTGACAGCGCGTCATAGGCGGCATGCAGGCTGCAGAACATGGTGTCGCCGCCGACTGGTGGGATCTCGATGCCGTAGAGCAGCGAGGCCAGCGCCGCCGGGCGCACATAGGACAGGTCGGAATGCCAGTAGGTGCCCGCTTTTTCGCGCCCCTGCGGTTCGCCGTTCTCGACTTTGTTGGAAACCCGGTAAATCTCGGGAAAGCCCGGTAGCAAATATTTCGCCAGCACATGCTTTTCCAGCGGGCCAAAGCGGCGGGAGAAGGCGACATGCTGTTCCGGTGTGAGGTTCTGGTCGCGAAACACCAGCAAGCCCTTGGCATCGAGCCAGGCCTGATGCAGATCACCGAACAGCGTGTCGTCCATCGGTTGTGCCAGGTCGGCCCCCAGCATCTCGGCGCCGAGCACGGCTGACAGGGGATTGATGGTGAAATTCATCATGTTCCGCACTGTGCCCCTTGGTGGTCGTGACCACAAGTGCGCCTGCCTACGTTGTCGGGTCCGTTGAGCCAGTTCATACTTGCGTGGCGGCAAGCACCGTGGAAAGGGAGAAGCAGACGTATGGAAGGGATGATCGGCAAGTCGCTATTGCGAACCGAGGACCAGCGGCTGCTGGAAGGCGAGGGCCGGTTCAGCGACGATATTTTTCCGGCTGGGCTGTGCTGGGGGGTGATGGTTCGATCACCCCATGCGCATGCGCGCATTCGCGCCCTGGACAAGACCGCGGCGCTGGCATCGCCCGGCGTGCTCGCCGTACTTGATGGGAACGACCTGCTGGCGGACGACATAAAGCGTATTCCTCACAATCCCAACCAGTCGGCCCCGCCCGACATCGTGCTAGTCAACAAGGACGGCTCGGACGTGTTCGTGCCGCACCAGCATCTGCTGCCCGGCGACAAGGCGCGCTATGTCGGCGAGGCGGTGGCGATGGTGGTGGCCGAGACCATGCCGCAAGCGCTCGATGCGGCGGAGTCCGTTGCCGTCGACTACGGCGTCCTGCCGGGGGTCTACCATTCCGAGGACGCGATGCGGCCGCGCGCGCCCGTGGTTTGGACCGAGGTGCCGGACAACGTTGCGGTCGATACCTGGTTCGGCGACCGGAAAGCGACGGATGAGGCGTTCTCGCGCGCCGCTCACGTCGTGGC
>JAZFSB010000217.1:0-3154 GCA_036445935.1 Alphaproteobacteria bacterium
CTATCGCGCCACGGTCGAAAGCCTCGGGCGCATTCTGGTCGCGCCGCCATCGACGCCGAACCGTCTGGTCAAGATCCTGCGCGAAGCGACGCACAAGATCCTGAACGACCCCGTGCTGATCGCCGAGGCCAATCGGCGTCAGCGCTTCATCAACTATATCCCGGCCGCCGAAGCCAAGAAGGCGGTCAACAAGGTGCTGGCATCGCTGACGCCGGCGCAGCAGGCAAAGATCAAGAAGGTCGTGCTCGACACCTACTGAGCGCGTTTCTGTAGTCTTGAAGGTGGCGCCCGCGGTCCGGAAACGGCTGCGGGCGTTGCCCGTTTCCCTTGACTTCAGCGCCCTTCGGGGCCACATTCCGGCCATCTGAGGTTAGGCCCGAACGCGTGAGCGCCCGAGGGTGTCCGCCGGTCCGCGAGTTTTCGCGCACCGGTGCGTTTTGCGTTTGGCCCTGGATGACGAGAAAAAGGCGAGAATTTAGACCATGTTCGACGCGCTAAGTGACAGGCTGACAGGGGTCTTCGACCGGCTGAAAAAGCGCGGTGCGCTGTCGACGTCGGACGTCGATGAGGCCTTGCGCGAAATTCGCGTCGCCCTGCTCGAAGCCGATGTCGCGCTGCCGGTGGTCACGAAATTGATCGACGCGGTACGCGAACGCGCTGTCGGCGAAGAGGTGGTCCGCTCGGTCACGCCGGGCCAGATGGTCGTCAAGATCGTCAATGACGAACTCACCGAGATGCTGGGATCCGGCGCGGTGGAAATCAACCTTGCTGCCAACCCGCCATCGCCGATCCTGATGGTCGGGCTGCAGGGTTCGGGCAAGACCACCACGACGGCCAAGGTCGCGGTCATGCTGCGCGACCGCCAGCGCAAGAAATCGCTGATGGCCTCGCTCGACGTGCGCCGTCCGGCGGCCCAGCAGCAGCTCGCCGTGCTCGGCCAGCAGACCAATATCGCGACATTGCCGATCGTGCCGCTGGAATCGGCCGAGGCGATCGCCCGGCGGGCTATGGAGACGGCGCGGCGCGAAGGCTATGACGTGGTGCTGCTCGATACCGCGGGCCGGTTGCATATCGACGACGAATTGATGGCCGAAGCCGCCGCGATCCACGATATCGCCAAGCCGACCGAGACCCTGTTCGTGGCCGACGCCATGACCGGCCAGGACGCGGTCCGCGCGGCGGAAGCCTTCCATGAGCGGCTGCACGTGACCGGCGTGGTGCTGACCCGCATCGATGGCGATGCGCGCGGCGGCGCCGCCTTGTCGATCAGGGCGGTCACCGGCTGCCCGATCAAGCTGCTCGGCACCGGCGAGCAAATCGACGCGCTTGAGGTGTTCCACCCCGATCGTATCGCATCGCGCATCCTCGGCATGGGCGACGTGGTTTCGCTGGTCGAGCGCGCCAGCGAAACGGTCGATGAGGAAGAGGCCGAGAAGCTTGCCGCCAAGCTGCAAAAGGGCGAATTCGATTTTGACGATCTGGCCCAGCAGTTGCGCCAGATCCGCAAGATGGGCGGCATGGACGGCATCATGGGCATGCTGCCGGGTGTGGGGAAGGTGAAGAAACAGCTCGCCCAGACCAATATTGACGACAAGGCGCTCAGCCGGCAGGAAGCGATCATCCTGTCTATGACGCCGAAGGAACGCAAGAACCCCAAGCTTTTCAACGCGTCCCGCCGCCGGCGCATCGCCGCTGGCGCTGGCGCCACGGTGCAGGAAGTCAATCGCGTGCTCAAGCAGCACAAGGAAATGAGCCGGGCCATGAAGCGCATGAGCAAGCTCGGCAAGAAGGGAATGATGCGGCACGGCCTGGCCGGCATGATGCCGCGATGATCGATCAAGCGAATTCACTCAACGGATAACGGATAAGGAAACCATTCCGCCATGTCATTGAAAATACGTCTGTCCCGCGGGGGCGCCAAAAAACACCCCTTTTACCGCATCGTGGTGACCGATTCGCGCAACCCGCGCGACGGCCGCTTCATCGAACGTGTCGGCACCTATGACCCGATGTTGAAAAGGGAGGACCCGAACAGGGTCAAGCTCAATGTCGAGCGCATTCAGCATTGGATGGGCCATGGCGCGACGCCGTCCGACCGCGTGGCGCGGTTCCTTGGCCATGCCGAGGTGATTCCGATGCCGGCGATCCGCGAGCAGACCAAGAAGAACCAGCCGCGCCCCAAAACCGTGGAGCGCATGAAGGAAGCCGAGGAAGCGAAGGCCGCCGCCGCCGAAGCCGCCGCCGGCGAAGCCGCTGCCGCCGCTGCCGCACCGGCCGAGGAACCTGCCGCCGAAGAAGCGCCGGCCGAAGAAGCATCGGCTGCCGAAGAAGCGCCGGCCGAGGAAGCTCCGGCCGAGGAAGCATCGGCTGCCGAGGAAGCGCCAGCCGAAGAAGCATCGGCTGCCGAGGAAGCTCCGGCCGAAGATGCTCCGCCCGAAGAGGAGAAGAGCCAAGGATAGACCCGACACATGGCTGGGCGCGCGCCCGCGGGCGGCGGAGTGGATCCGGAGACCCGGATCTGCGTCGGCCGCGTCAAGGGCGCGCACGGGGTGCGGGGGCAATTGCGCATCACGCCCTTCACCGAACGGCCCGGGGATGTGGCGGCCTACGGGCCGGTTAGCGACGCGGACGGCAAGCGCCAATACGAGTTGAAGATCGAACGCATGACCAAAACACATGTCATCGCCCGGATCGACGGGATCGACGACCGCGACGCGGCGGAAGCCCTGCGTGGCCTGCGTCTGTTCGTGCCGCGCGCCGCTCTGCCGCCGGCCGATGACGATGAGTTCTATTGCGAGGATCTGGTTGGGCTCAGCGCCGAAACCGTGGACGGGCAGGCGCTCGGTCATGTGCTGTCGGTACAGGATTTCGGCGCCGGCGACGTGCTGGAACTTGGTGAAGCGCGCGCGCGAACCTTCTTTGCGCCGTTCAACCGTGACGTGGTGCCGCTGGTCGATCTGGCCGCGGGCCGGGTGGTCATCGACCCGCCGGCGGGGCTGCTGGATGAAGACGGGGGGGCATCATGAGCGCCGCTGAAAGCGCCCGGCCCTGGACTGCCCGCGTGATCACGCTCTTTCCCGAGATGTTCCCCGGCCCGCTCGGCGTTTCACTGGCCGGCCGGGCGCTGGAAAAGGGGCTGTGGGCGCTGGAAACG